>JAKSUS010000076.1 GCA_024408745.1 Candidatus Gastranaerophilales bacterium
ACCGCCACGGATACCGCCACCTATATCGAAAATAATTTCTCTTAAAGTAGTACCCATTGGAACTTCGATAAGACCTGTGTTATTAACTTCACCTGTTAAAGCGAAAGTTTTTGTACCTTTAGCAGATTCCGTACCCATTGATGAGAACCATTTTGCACCTTTTCTCATAATTACGGGAACGTTTGCCAAAGTTTCAACGTTGTTAATTAATGTCGGTCTGCCAAACAAACCTTTATTTGCAGGGAACGGCGGTTTTGGTCTTGGCATACCTCTTTCGCCTTCAATAGAAGCGATAAGAGCTGATTCTTCACCGCAAACAAATGCTCCTGCACCTTCTTTAATGTGAAGTGTGAAAGAAAATTCACTTCCCATTATATTTTCACCTAAATAGTGTCTGTTTTCAGCGTCAGCAATAGCTTTTCTCAAACGTTTGATTGCAAGAGGATATTCTGCACGAACGTAAATATAACCTTCGTCCGCACCGATTGCAAATGCAGCGATTGCCATACCTTCCAATAATTTGTGAGGGTCACCTTCCATAACGGATCTATCCATGAAAGCACCCGGGTCACCTTCGTCACCGTTACAAACAACATAAGATTTTCCTCCTTTGTTTGCAGCGGTAAATTTCCATTTTAAACCTGTCGGGAAGCCTGCGCCACCTCTGCCTTTTAAGCCTGAATCCAAAATTTCTTGGATAACGGCGTCAGGATTATTTTCTTTTATGATATTTGCTAATGCTTCATAACCGTGAACCGCAATAGCTTCATCAATTGATTCAGCAGCGATATGACCGCAATTTTCTAAAGCGGTACGGGTTTGTTTAGCATAGAAATTGATATCTTCTGATTTTTGAACGTGTTGTTGAGTTTTAGGGTCAACATATAAAAGTCTTTCAACAGGTTTTCCGCCAACTAAGTGAGAGTTAAAGATTTCTTCAACATCTTCAAGTTTTACTTTTACATAAGTTGTATGTAATTCAGGAATAACAACCAAAACACCTTGTTCACAAAAACCGTGACAACCTGTCGGTACAACTGTTAATTTGTCTTTAACTGTTAATGTTGAAACATTAGCACCTAATTCTCTGAATTTTTCCATAACTTTAAGTGAACCGTTTGCAACGCAACCTGTACCGCCGCAAACAAGAACTCTTAAACCTTGTTTATTAATTTCTTCTTGAGCTTTTGCTTGCTCATTTTGAATATTTATATTTGATTCCATTATTCTTTATCGTCCTTTATAGGTGTGTCGATGACTATTTTTATAGCATCAGAAGTCATTTGAGGATAAACTTTTCCGTTAATAACAACAACCGGAGCCAAACCGCAAGCACCTAAACAACTAACGGTTTCAACTGAAAACATACCATCTTCGGTTGTAAATTTACCGTCTTTAAGGTCTAATCTTGCTTTAATTGCGTTTAATACAGGCATTGAACCACGAACGTGGCAAGCAGTACCGTCGCAACATTTGATTTCGTATTTTCCTTTTGGTTCTAAACTGAATTGTGTATAGAATGTTGCTACACCATAAACAGTTGCAGGTGATAGCTCGGGAACTTTTGTTCCGATGTAAGTCAATGCTTCAATAGGCAAATATCTGAATTCTTCCTGAACTTTTTGCAACATTGCAATCAGGTAAGATTTCTTTGCGCCATAAGCATTAATGATTTCATCGACTTTTTTTAAGTCAATTTTGCTTTCGCATGTCGCCATATTTCTTCTCCTTTAGCGTGCATTCTCTCTCATTAATGATTAATAAAAAAGAATATATAATAAGATACATTTGATTTAATTATCTAATCTAAATGAAAAAAAATCAAGTTTTTAAAGCAGTTTTCACTAGAAGAAAATTAAAAATTTTAAGTTTACTTTATAGTTTGCCTGATGCGTGGAACATATGATATTATAAACTTAAAAGGTAGGATAAATGTTATATCAAAGCACCGAAAAATCAATAGAATTTGTTAAAAAACGTGCAGTTGAAATTTTAGATCAGACTAAACTTTACGATTATAAAGGAAGTGTGTCTAAATTGCTGGGCTTGACCGTTGAAGTAAAATTACCGGGTTTAAAAATCGGCGACCTTTGTTTTATTGAAACTTATAACGGCGAAAAAAAACCTGCCGAAGTTGTCGCATTTAAAGGTGATGCAGCACAACTTTTACTTCTTTATGACGGTGCAGGAATCGGTCAAGGGAGTTTGGTATCAACGACAAGAAATCCTATTATGCTCCCTGTCGGTGATTTCCTTTTAGGAAGATTAATAAACCCTCTTGGCGACCCGATTGACGGAAAACCACTAGATATTTCAAATGCAACTTGGGTAAATGTTGACGGACCACCCCCCGGGGCTTTTGAAAGACCGATTATCAAAAATACTTTTTCAACAGGTGTAAGAGCTATTGATTCACTTTTAACGTTCGGTGCAGGTCAACGTATGGGACTATTTGCAGGTTCAGGTGTCGGTAAATCTACAATGTTAGGTATGATTGCAAGAAATTCGGAAGCAGACGTAAACGTTATGGCACTAATCGGAGAACGTGGTCGTGAAGTTAAAGAATTCGTTGAAAATTCTCTTGGTGAAGAAGGTATGCGAAAATCAGTTCTTGTCTGTTCAACAGGCGATCAACCGCCTTTAATCAGACAAAAAGCCTTGTTAAGTGCAACTGCGGTTTGTGAATACTTCCGTGACCAAGGTAAAAAAGTTTTCTTAATGACTGATACCGTTACAAGATGTGCCATGGCAGGTCGTGAAGTCGGTTTGTCAATCGGCGAACCGCCTACAATGAAAGGTTATCCGCCTTCAATTTTTTCTTGGCTTCAAAAAGTTTTGGAAAGAACAGGAACAAGTCCTAAAGGCTCCATTACCGCACTTTATACCGTTTTAATGGAAGGTGAAGATATTAATGACCCTGTTGTTGATACTGTTCGCGGTATCGTTGACGGACACGTTTTTTTGAACAGAAAAATTGCCGAAATGAACCATTATCCCGCTATTGATGTTTTAGGAAGTATCAGCCGTTTGTTTACGGAAATTACAGACCAAGAACACCAAAAAGCAGCGGCAAAAATGCGTACACTTATGGCAACATACAGAGATAGCAAAGACTTAATTGATGTCGGTATGTATCAGGCAGGTTCAAACCCTCGTCTTGATGTTGCCATACAGTTAATGCCTTCAATAAACAAATTTTTACAACAAAGTATTAAAGACAGTGTTAATATGCAAAACACCATTCAAACTTTAAAAGATATGATGGCAAATGTTGATATTTATTAATTAAATTTATCCAAACTTTTTAGTCCGCAAGCCCAGGCTGATGAAGGCATTTCGTTTTTGCCTTCCGGTTTTACCGTTTTAATTAATAACACACCGTTTCCTGTGGCTACATATAAACCGTTTTTATCTCTTTTTATGATTTCGCCTGCCTGTTTATTGCTAATTTCATTTATAACTTCGGTTTGTACGATTTTCACCAAAGAGCCGTTATAATAAGCATTTGCTCTCGGATATAAAGCACGAACCCAATTATGTAATTCTATTGCCGATTTATTAAAATTCAAAAAACTTTCTTCTTTTGTAAATTTTGGTGCAAAAGTCGCTTCGGCATGATTTTGTGGAATCGGTTTTAAGGTTTTATTTTTTAAACCGACTAAAGTTTTATACAAAATTTCAGGTGCAATTTCGGAAATTTTTTCAGCTAAATCTTGTGTTGTCATATCATTTGAAATTGTGATTTTTTCAGACAAAACGACATCACCTTCATCAACTCCTAATGAAGTCAGCATTGTCGAAACTCCTGTTTCGGTATCGCCGTTTGCAATAGCTTTTGCAATGGGATTCGGACCTCTGTATTTTGGCAAAAGTGAAGCATGCAAGTTAATTGTTCCGATTTTAGGAATATCTAAAACTTCCTGTGATAAAATTTGCCCGAATGCAAATGTTATAAAGAAATCAGGTGCCATATTTTTTAATTTTTCAATTAAATTAACATCTTTTCTTATGGAAGAAGGTTGGTAAACATCAATATTATTTTCCTGTGCAACAAGTTTTATCGGAGGTGGAGTTAATTTTCGCCCCCTGCCTGCCGGTTTATCAGGTTGTGTGATTACACATAAAACATCAATATCATCTTTTTTATGAAATTCTGAAAGTGTATTGCAAGCAATTTTGGGGGTTGCTAAAAAAACTACTCTTAAATTATCCATTTTCACCTTCGTTATTTATCGGTTGTTTAGAAATTTCTTCTTCTAATTCAGGTTCTTCCAAAAAATAATCCATATCAATAGGATTTAATTTATTAGCAATTAATTTTTCATCAGTTTCAAAGCGGTTGCGTGCATGGTCGATAAATAATTTCCCGTCTAAATGGTCAAACTCATGCTGAATTGCAATTGCTAAAAGTTCACCGTCTTTTGCTTCAAGTATAAAAGGCTTACCAGCCATATTTAATGCTTTAACGGTAACATTTTTATATCTTCTTACATCAGCATAAACATCGGGGAAACTCAAACAGCCTTCGTGGCTATTGGTTGCACCTGATTTTTTAATTATTTTCGGGTTAATAAAAACAATGGGATTTCTTGGTTCTTTAGCTGATGAAACATCAATAATAAAAATTCTCAAATTCTCACCAACCTGTGGCGCTGCAAGTCCGACACCGTTATAAGCATAGAGAGTTTGCAACATATTTTCAACAAGTGTGTGAATTTTTTTTGAAATTTTTGTTACTTCTTTAGATTTTGTTCTTAAAACATTATCACCATATATACGAACTTTTAAAATGCTCATTATAAATTCCTTTAATGTATGTATATTAATACAATATCACAAAATTATACCAAACATTGTTTTTTTAATTCATTACGAACTTTTTCAAGTCCGCTTTGAATAATTCTCGTAATACGAGATGGTGAAAGGTTATAATCTTCCGATAATTCTTTTAATTTTTTATCCTGATAAAAACGTGCTTCTATAATTTCTCTGTAACGTGGCGGAAGTTTTTTAATTGCTTCTCTTATTGCAACATTAATCTCGGATAATTCGGCAGATTCTTCCTGTGTCATAGAATTATCTCTTATTTGTTGAGGGTTATCGCCTTCAGCAAGTTCATCAATGGATAAAATAGTTTCATAAATTGCTTCTCTGACTTCATCTTTTGGGATATCATCGTCAGCTTTTGCGCTATACCAATTAAATCTTCTTCTTAATTCATTCCTTATTGCCCATTTAATTGCAACGGAAAGATAAGTTATATTAAATTCTTTGTTTGGATTTTCTGTAAGAATGGTATGGACAGTAATAATTGCTATATTTTGAAACTCATCAAATTCAACCATATAAGCATTATTAAGCCTTTTATATTCAACCTTACAAACTACATTTATCACGTCCATGTAGTCTTTATATGTTTTTTTAGGTCGTAAATTCTTGTCTAATACCATTTTTAAATAAAAATAATCAGCTATCTTTTCAAGTTTATTATAACTTAAAAGCATATATTTGTAAAATAAATATTCGGATATACAAGCAGAAATCAGTCATTTCAACTATTATTAAGTAAAATTAACCGTTAATAAAAGTCTTTCCCAAATTTATAAATTTATATTTACATTTCGATTTAATTTGTTGTAGTAGATTTATTTTAAAGCTAAAATAATAGAACACATAAAATGAGGAAGTCATGGATAAAGCGAAATTACCACCACAGAGTATTGAATCGGAAGAGAATGTTTTAGGCGCATTAATGGTAAAATCCACCGTTATTGCTAATGTCGCAGAGATTTTACAACCTGACATGTTTTATGATCCTGCAAATGCTGAAATATATGCTTGTATATTAGAACTCTTTAATTCTTCAAGACCTGTTGATATTATTACGGTATCGGAAGCATTAAATTCTAAAAACAAATTACAATTAGT
>JAKSUS010000077.1 GCA_024408745.1 Candidatus Gastranaerophilales bacterium
ACATCTTCAGGAACATCTAAAATACTTGTAGAGGCGCTAACTTTAATAACATCATTAACTTTTAACATTTTATTTTCTCCATATTTGTTTTACATTTATATATTAACTTATATGTATGTCAAATTTGGACACAATGAAAATTGATGTTATGAGTTTGGTTTAAACTCTGCAATTAAATATATTTTCTCTTAATCGATAAATCTAAACAACGCTGTCAGTTTCCCCCACCAATTATAAGTTTTTGGCAAAACTGTTCCTGAAGATAAGTTTTCATACACATCAAGCATATTTGCAGGGAGTTCTTTACCTTGCGAAAGAATTTTTGCCAGTAACTCAATATATTTAAGTTGCTCTTGCGCATATTCAAAATCTTTTGCACGAATTTCTTCATCTGCATCAAAATGTAAAAGTGCATGCCACGCAATTTTTAATGATACATCATCAACGTTTTTCGGGAAATATTTTGTCGCCTCAAAAGGTGTAATAGCCCCTGATATTACTGAATAAAAGAGTTTTCCTGTTGCTTCACGCGCTTTTGTTATTAAAATTTTTTGATTATTTGTAAATGTTGACAAGGTTCTTTTCTTCCTCGTATGCAAGATCTCTTACAAATTTTGCCATTTCAACAAAATCATTTTGAAAGTATTCTAAAGCAACTTTTTTTAATGCCTGCTCTGCCATTTCTAAACGTGGCATAAGCATTTGGTAATTGAATTTTTTACCGCATTTAATTTTGTTAATAAGTCCTTTGTCAAAAAGCCTGTCAAGAATTGTTTTTACTGTTGTATATGCCCATTTCTTTTTGGTATTTAATTGATTGAGCTTTTCCCACACTTGATTTACACTCATTACTCCGTCAAAATCATCCGAATAGTTCCACAGAACATTCATAACGAGGTTTTCTAATGCACCATGATTTAAGTCCATAAGTTACTCCATTTTTATATATGAATATAATATTAAAATCAAAAATTATAATCAATTATTAATTATGTCATCATCAGATATGAAAATATCTCTGACATTTGTTGATTTTGGTCTGTCTGTATAAACATATACTCCTTTAGCGGTACGATTTAACGTGTAATGATTTTGCAATTGTTTTTGAGTCATCATAAGTTTGTGAACTTTGCTTTCTCTTTTCACCATGCCTTGCGGTTGACCGGATCCACATCCTGTCAAGAAAATTATCATTAATAATAAGATTCCTGATGTGCGCATGACCATGCCCTTGCAATTAACACGTTGCTAATATATTATGCCCTTTTTTTAAAATTTTAAACATATTTTTGGATGATTTTTTGATTTTAATTTGTAAATTTTTGTAAAGATACTGTGCTGCTAAGAGCAAGAGGTTATTTTTTGCTGCTACACTTGTAATATTTTGTAACAATTTTATATTCTTTAAAAAATCTGTGTTTGAATTTACAAATTGCCCTAAATAACAGAATATCTTATAATTTTATTATTATGAGAATATTTAAATATTTAAATTCTAAAAAAATTATAATTTTATCATTTACGGGATTATTTTTATTTGTTTTTCTGTATATTTTTTCGGTAAAATTTTTTGAAAAAAATGCATATGATACTGTTGTAAAACTCTCAACCAACAAAGCAGGTTCCGATAACATTATAAATGTGGTGATTGATGATACTTCAATTAAAGAAATAAGTCCGATGCCCTGGAAAAGATCTTTATATTCTCAGATGTTTAATTATATTGAAAAATCGGGTGCAAAAGCTATAGTTTTTGATGCTATATTAACAGGGCAAAATGATATAAATGATGATATGGCATTTTTAAGTGATATTTCAAAATTTCAGAATTTAGTTGCAGGCGTTAATTTCAGTAAAAACTTAAACCTGAAAAATAATAAAGATGATATTGAATATTTTTCAAATCATTTTGCTTTAAATATTAACGATAAAATGTCAAATAATTATAAAGAGAAAACAAAATATACATCTTACCAGGAAATGTTTCCCGAATATATAAATAATCTTTATACAATTGGAGCGGTAAATACGACTTTGGAAAATGACGGTGCCGTAAGAAGTTTTGAACCTTTTATTTATATGGAGGGAAAATACTATCCGTCTTTACCTTTAGCGGTTTATTTAAAATTGAATGATTATAAATATATTAATTTGTATGACAGTTATTATGAAATTTATTCAAAAGACGGATTATTGGCAACATTTCCTTTAAAACAAACAAAGACTGCAGCGGTTCAGGCAATTAAATGGCTTGCTCCGTATGATAAAAATTCATGGATTGCGCATAAACAAATAAAAGCATCTGATGTTATTAAATCAGAAATTAATATGATGAATGGACAAAATCCAATTATTGCACCGAATGAATTCAAAGATAAAATTGTTGTAATCGGCGCAACCGCGAATGCATTATATGATTTAAAAATTACTCCTTTAACAGTTAATATGCCCGGTAGTACAATTCAGGCCACAATAATAGATAATTTATTTTCACATGACAGTGTCCAAATTGTTAATCATTATGTAAATATACTAATTATGCTTGTTTTTATTGGTTTTATGTTGTTATTGATTTTTAAACTTACCCCTGTTTTATCAACGATAGGGATATTGTTTTTAAGCTTTTTGTATTTTTACACTACCTTGTTTGCATACTCACATGGCTTTGCAATAAACGTTACAACTCCTTATCTATTCTTTATTTTGACTTCAATATTGTCTTATTCGTATAAATTTTCGGTTGAAGATTATAAAAAAGAAAAATTAAAAAAGGCAATGACGAAATATATAAATACAAATGTTGTTGACGACATTATAAAAAGTACTGATGAAGAGGTTAAATTAGGCGGTAAGAAAACGGAAGTAACTATTTTAATGGCAGATATCAGAGGTTTTACAAAATTCTCGGAAAATCTTGATCCTAATGAGGTTACAATGTTACTAAACGAATACTTTGGGTTAATGATTCCGATTATTGAACAGTATAAAGGTTCCGTTAATAAATTTATCGGTGATGCAATTTTAGCAGTATTCAATGAGCCTATAAAAGATAAAAATCATCCTCAAAATGCTATCCTTTGTGCAACAAAAATGTTGTCTGCTTTGCAAACTTTGAGAAAGAAATGGAAATCAGAAGACAAGCCGGATATTGGTATCAGTATCGGAATTAATACAGGAACGGTATTTATCGGTAATATCGGAACTCCTAATCATTTGGAATATACTGTTATAGGTGATACCGTTAATGTTGCAAGCAGAATTGAATCTCAAAACAGACAATTTAATACTCAGATTTTAATAAGTGAAACTACTTATGAATATGCAAAAGATATGTTAGATGTAATAAAAATAAGTTCCGTTCCTATTCGCGGAAGAGAAAAGCATATTGATATTTACGAAATTATAAATATTTTAGAAGCTAATGAAATTAATTGATAAACTTGAAAATAAAGAGGTCTTAAAAAAAGCACTTGAACTTGAAGTAAGCAATCACTATATTGATTTAACCGGTAAAACCAAGACATTTTCAAAATTTATGCTTACTCAAATAAAGAAAATTATTAAACTGATGCCTAAAAACGAAAAGTGGCGAAATGTTTATAACTCTTTTTCCTGCTATCACTTATTCACACTCTCAGAAAGAATAAAACTGATTAATGACGTTTGTGAACTTTTAACCGAAGAATTTATTGAAGTTATTCCGGTTGAAAAGAAACCTTTTACAAATGATCCCAATACTACTGATGTTACTTATTGCAAAGGGGTTGGACCAAAGATTTCCGTTCTTTTAAATAAGTTGAAAATTTTTACGGTAATGGATTTATTAACATATTACCCGTCAAAACATCTTGATTACTCTAACAGAACAAAAATCAAAGACTTAAAAGAGGGCGAAAATGTTACGATTTTTGGTGAAATCAGAGATGTAAACATGCACAATTCACCTAATAAACCTGTGACAATTTTAACTTTAGTTGTAACTGACGGAACAGGCAGAGTTAAAACAACAAGATTCTTTAAAAAGTTAAACAGAAAAATGCTTGAACATTATAAATCTCAATACCCGAAAGGTGCGAATGTTATACTTTCGGGCCAAGTAAAACATGATGATTTTTATGGCGGTTTTACGATTGATAAACAGGAAATAACAGTTATAACTGCTGATTTTGAACAAAAAGATTCTATTCATAACGGCAGAATTGTTCCGATTTATCCGTTATGTGAAAATATGAACGTAAAAATTTTGAGAAAAGCTATTTTTAATGCGATAGAACTTTATCTTGATAAAGTGGAAAATATTTTACCTGCTAATATTTTAGAGCAATATAACTTATTGGATAAACAAACTGCAATTAAACAAATACACTTCCCCGATAATTTTGAAATTTTAGAACAGGCAAAAAGAAGTTTAATTTTTGAAGAACTTTTTATTTTGCAGTTGAAATTTATGTTAATCAGAGAGCAGGTTAGAAAAACAATAACAACCCAAAAAATAAATATAAAACCAAACGGATTAGTGGATAAATTCGTAAAAAGTTTACCTTTTAAGTTGACGGAAGGACAAAACAAAGCTTTTAACGAAATTTTATCGGACTTAAATTCAACCGAACCTATGCAAAGACTTTTACAGGGTGATGTCGGTAGCGGAAAAACTGTCGTTGCCTGTATGATGCTATTGGCTGCAGTTGAAAACGGTTATCAAGGTGCAATTATGGCGCCGACAGAAATTTTAGCGACACAGCATTATAAAAATTTTACCGAATGGCTGACTCCTTTAGGTTTGCATGTCGGACTTTTTGTAGGTAAACATGGTGTAAAAGTCCGCAGAGAAATGCAAACGAATCTTGCTAACGGTCAAACTCATATCGCAGTCGGGACACATGCTTTAATTCAAGAAGGTGTAGAGTTTAAAAATTTAGGCGCTGTTGTAGTTGATGAACAGCACAGATTTGGCGTTAACCAAAGAAAAGACCTTGCTCAAAAAGGAGTTAATCCTCAACTTTTAACAATGACTGCTACTCCGATACCAAGAACATTGGCTTTAAGTGTTCATGGGGATTTGGATGTAACTTCGATTGATGAACTTCCTAAAGGTCGAAAACCTGTTATAACAACTCATATTTCAGGCATGGCACGCAGAAAAGAAGCCTACGACTTAATAAGAAGTGAAGTAAAAAAAGGTAATAGAGCTTATATTGTATTCCCTCTTATTGATGAAAGCGAAACGTTATCAGCCAAAGCAGCAACAAAAGAAGCGGAAAAATTAAAAGAAAAAGTTTTTCCTGATTTAAGAATCGGACTTGTTCACGGTAAACTTCCCGCACAGGAAAAAGAAGAAAATATGCAGAAGTTTAAAAACGGTGAATACGATATTTTGGTTTCAACAACCGTAATTGAAGTAGGTGTTGATGTTCCGGAAGCTACGGTTATGATTATTGAAAACGCAGAGAGATTTGGTTTATCTCAACTTCATCAATTAAGAGGTCGTGTTGGAAGAAGTGACAGACAATCGTATTGCATATTGGCTTCTGACAGTAAATCACCTGAAACAAAAGCAAGATTAGAAGTTATGACGCAGACTAATAACGGTTTTGTTATTGCGGAAAAAGATTTGCAACTTCGCGGGCCGGGTGAATTTATGGGAACAAGGCAAAGCGGTTTGCCTGATTTAATGATTGCGGATATTGTTAATGATGTTGAAATATTAGAAATGGCAAGAAATGCAGCGTTGAATTTTGTAAAAGAAGATAAAATTGAAAATTATCCGCCATTAGAACATCTTATAAAAGAAAAACTTGCCGAAATGCAATCATATGTCGCAGCAGGATAAATATCAGTACTTAATTTGATTTTATATGTTATCTATCATAATATTGTTTACTAATAATATTTAATATTATAAAATATTTATTATGAAAA
>JAKSUS010000078.1 GCA_024408745.1 Candidatus Gastranaerophilales bacterium
AATTAGGGTTTGAAGCAATATTTTTTTTTTTTGTAAAACATATAGGCGGTTATGATATGGGTAATTATACAGGAGTCGGTGCATTGCCGGAATATCATCAAATGCAATATATTTTAAATGAAATTCGTTCGCGCAGTAAAAATACTCATTTGAGTTTTATTGGGGAAAAAAGTTCCGAAGATTTTGAAAGATACAGATTAATGGGATTAAATGCAGGAACTGCTTTTGTTCCGGTTGATGATTTTGCTACGGTGAAATATTGGTCAGATGAACAAAAATATTTGCGAAATTATGCTGCAGGTGTTGAAGTTTCTAACGATAATGATGAGGGCGGACGCAGTTTTGAAGAGCGTTTAAACCGTATAAGAGCGTGTTTATTCGGATTTACTTATGCCTCAGACAAACTGCCGAGTTTTATGCAGATGGAGGATTTATTCCCGTTGCGTTATGACACAAATACCCATCAGTTGATGATGGCAAATCCGTCATATTCAACCGACGGAACGCCTCAAAGTCATTGGGAAAATTTATTCACGAAAGATGATGGCAGATATTATAATCATCAGGTAGCAGAATTATTTGCGAATGAACTAAATTTATAAAACTACTTATCAAAACTGTCGTCTGATTTTTTGGTAAGTAAAATTGCACTGCCAAAATACAAAAGGCATAAAAACATTAACCATAAATAATCATAAATAATATTTATAAATCCTGCTCCGTTTTGATTGATTTTAATAATACCGTCAATACCACAAGTTGCCGGAATAAAAAATGAAAAAATATTTATAAACGCAGGAATTGATTCTCTTGGCCAGATTAACCCCGGAATAAATATAAACACAAGAGAAGTTACAACCATTACCAATAATGCTGCTTCTCTTATTCTGAAAAAGTATGAAATTGTTTGTGCGAAAAAGCAAACGGTATATAACATCAAAATATAAATTCCAAGGAGCGGAACAGGGTTATAATGCATTGGATATACAAATAATTCAGGAAAAATAAAGAACGCAACCAATCCGTATAACAGATATAACAATACATAAAATGTTGAACGTGCAAATAATGTCAAAGGTAAATCTTTTGCATTTTTACAATACTTTTTCTTCTTTTCGTTTCTCGTTCCTTGCATCAAGCCTAACCCTAAAATCATGGTCTGGTGTAATATCATTACCAAAATAACAGGATAAACATAACTTTTATAGCCGCCTACGGGATTAAATAAAGGTACCTGAACAAATTCAAAAGGCTGCTTAACTGTTAAAGCCTGTTTTTTCTTCAAGCCTTGTTTCATCATTTTTGCAACCTCTATTTTACCGCCTGTTGCAATTGATGTCTGAGCAACAGCAGCATACAGAGTTTTATAGACAATCAAATAAGCACTGTCCCCATACAAAGAAACATTAACTTGTTTCCCTTTTAATAAATCTTTTTCAAAATCTTTCGGTATAACAACAAAACCTCTGATTTCGTCTTTGTAAAAAGCGATTTCTGCATCATGAATACTCATAGACCTTTTTTTTATTTTCAAAACATCAGTAATATTCAAATCTCTCACATAGTCTCTTGAAAAATCAGAGTTATCTAAATCAACAACGCCAACAGGGATTTCTTTCATTACTTCCTGCTGATAAGGCATAACATACCAAAAAGCATACGCAACAACAGCAGCAATCATAATGAGCAAAACACCTGTATCTGCTAAGAAATTTTTATATTCATCTTTAATAATTGATAAAAACTTCATCATGATTTAAACCACCTGCTTTCATCATTAGCAAGAATTTTAAGTCGCCACATACCTATCAGCGAAATAAATATCAAAATAATATACGGTAAAAAGTATTTAATATCATAATAGAAAGGAATATTTCTCATTGATTGGTCTAAAATAATTTGCACCCAATAAGTTAAAGGCATTAACATAGAATATATTTTAACAACTAAAGGCATTGCCATTACGGGGAAAGTAACACCTGCGAGTGCAAAACCTATTGCAACATAAAATGCTGCAAAACTTAATGCAAATCTAAAGTTGCCGTTAATACTCATAATTACAAAACCTAAAGCAAAACATGTTGTAACAAATACAACAGTAGCCAAAAATCCGACTAACATATTGCCGACATACGGAGCGTGGAAGAAATTGAAATAAATTAAAAGTATAATATTAAAAAGTAATGTGAATAAAACTATATATGGAGTAAATTTTCCTAAAAGAGCCGTATTAATTGAACCGTCTGCTTCTTTTAACCATTCTTTTGTTGTTCCGTACTTAAATTCTGTCCCGACTGCTAAAATAGAAGTCATAACCATAGAAATTTGCAAGATATGCCCGAATGCCGTTAATGATAATAAATATAAATAGTTAAAATACGGGTTTGAACGAATATGATCAACAACATTTATAAGATTTGATTGTTTTACTGCTTCTTGAAAAGGAATACCTTTTTGGCTTTTGATTTTTGCATCAATTCCTATAATTAAAGTTTGCACCAACGCACTTACATCTTTTGTTATTATTCCGCCTATTAAAATTCTCTGATTGTTATAATAATAAGCTAATTTAGGTTGTGATTGCCTGTATATATCGCGCTGAAAATTTTTTGGAATAACAATGAAAGCATAAATTTTGCCTTCAACTAAAAGTTGCCTGCCTTCTTCCAAATTGGTTACGGGATATTTAACTTCGCAGGATGGCAGGGCATTTAAATCTCTTACTATTGTTCTTGAAAGAACTGAATTATCGGCATTAAATACTGCAATCGGTAAGTTTGTCGGACTTGCTTTTGCAAAGATAAAACAAATCATAAGGCACAATATCAACGGAAAAATAAAGGAAATAAACCAGGTTAGTCCGTTAAAACGTGTCAGTTCTCTTTGTACAACTTTTTTATAGCTCATCAACCTTCATCCAATCAAAAAGGACGCTCATTCCAGCTCTGACATTCTCATTTTTTTCAAGAGGAACAGCGCGAACTTCAAAAGTTTTCATATCAAAATCACCTTTAACTTTTGTTGCTCTCCATGTTGCAAAATTCCCCATAACAGAAATATAATTAACTTTTACTTTTATGGTTTCTTTTCCTAATGCAGGAATTCTCACTTCTAATACGGTTCCGTTTTTAATTCTTGTAAGTAAATCTTCTCTAATGTTAAAAGTTACCCACGTGTTATTATTATCTGCAAGTGTAATAATTGGGAATCCTGCTCCGACAAGTTCGCCTTCTTCAACAGGAATTTCGGTTATTATTCCGTCTGATGGCGCAATGATTTTATTTTCTTTTAAATATGCGGAAACTTCATCAGTAGCGCCTTTTGCTTTGTTTACAACTGCGGCTGCAGAAACTTTATCTTCAATTCTTGCGCCTCTTAACGTCATTTCATATTTTTCTTTTGCCGCTTTGTATTTTGCAGTTGCTTCATCAAGTTTTTGAGTAGGAATAACGCCTTCTGCATGTAAATTTTTCATTCTTGTATAAGTTTTTTCCATAACTTCATAGTTTGCTCTGTCTATTGCAATCATTTCCTGGCGATTACCGTTATTGACTTTCTCCTGTTGCGCTAAGGCAAGTGCCAACATTGCCTGCGATTGTTCTGCTTTTGCGTCAACTTCAGGTGCATCAAGAATAACCAATATATCACCTTTTTTAACGACATCACCTTTATTTACATTGATTTTATTTATTCTTGCGGATAATTTTGAAGATAAATTAACTGTTTTAACTTCAACTTCACCTTGCAAAACAAGTGTATGCGCCTGCTTATAAGAGAAAACTGCTCCTATTGCAAGTAATATCGCCGTACAAATTAATAAAAATACTATTACGTTTTTTCTCATTTTAACCTCATTTTTTTACGTTTGTAGAAATATAATTCAAAATTGCGTTTGTATCACCGTTAGTTTTTAATAAATCAGTTAGTGTAACATCAAAATTGTAAATAGAATTTAGCTGTTCTGTTTGAACTTTTAAAAGCATAGTTTGTGCATCGGTAACCTGTAGCGAAGTTCCGTATCCTTCCTTAAAAGATAATGACGCAACTCTTAAAGCTTCTTTTGCATTTTCAATTGATGCTTTTGTACTTTCATAGTTTTCTTTTTGTTTTAATAATTCCTGATATTGTTTAGTTACAAGAGTTTCTATATTGTATTTTGCATCTTCAATTTCATAATCAACCATTTTTCTTTCGTGCTTAGCTGCAAGAACTTTGTTTTCACGTTTAAAACCATCAAACAACATCCAGTTAGCCATACCGCCGACTGATGCGGTAGGAACGGCTTCTGAAAGTTTACTTTTTGCAAAAATGTCAGTTGCAAAAAGACTTATAGTTGGCATAAAATCAGCAGTTTGTGCATGATATTTTGCATTCATCACTTTTCGTTTTTGTTCAAGTTGTTTTAATTTAGGATTGTTTTTTAATGCATTATTTCTCATTGCTTCTTCATCAGCAGAAAAATTGTTAAGCATAAATAAATTAGAAACAGTATCTACATGAACATTTTTCAAATTTGCGCTATCTGATTTTATTAAAGTTTTTAAGCCTTCTTCAACAATATTTATATCTCTGAGTGAAGCCTGATAATCTTTTTTTGCTTGTGCATAAGCAACCGTTGCGTGTAATCTTTCTGATTTGGAAATTACCCCCTCTTTTTCAAGCTTTTTCGCATCCGATAAATGTTTTGCAACATCATCCATATATTGTTTTTTAGCATCTGAAACTTCACGCGCAAGAGATAATCCGTAATATCTTTTAACTAATTCTAAAGTCAAATCATCTTTTATTTCTTTATATTTAGCATTACTTGCTTCTAACTTTGCTCTTGCTGCAGCATGGTTAGAGAGCAATTTGCCGCCTGTAAATACATTCCAAACAACTCCTGCTCCTGCTGCAAAGAGATTTTGCTCCTGAATTGTTGAAGTAGTAATCATAGAGCCCATATTGGGAATTGAAACAGGTGTATGCAACTGCATTTCATCAGAGAAGTGAATATATGTTGCATTCAAAAATAATTTTGGTGAGAATTCGCCTAATGTGGCACGTTTTTCAAATTTACTTACTTCAGTAGCTTCATTATATGCTTTTAAAGAATTATTATTCTCGAGCATTAGTTGATAAGCCTGTTCAAACGATAATTCAACATTTGATACTTTTGATTTGTCTAATTCCGTTGAGTTAGCTACGTTGCTAAACAGTAATAAACATATAAATATACTAATAATTTTTTTCATATTGAAATCCAAGTCTATAAGCATGTATATTTTACTATAAAAGTTTTTGTTTATAAATATAAGAAAAGACCGATATATAAATCGGTCTTTTTTACCGCCAACTCGACGGTCATTATTAGCGTAACCCGTACGCTTTACTACTTACTTGCAGTTTTTGGACAAGTTCCGAAAGCAATTTGAACAACTTCGTTCGGGCTGATTTGAGATATTCTTGTACCGTTTGGTGAAACTACATAAGCAATATCATCAACGGTTACTTCTGCTAAGCCTGCAACACCGCTTACTGCAGTTGTAGCCATTTGAACAGGAGTTTTAAATACTTCAACGATTGATTGTCCGTAACTTCTCATTGACGCCTTGAATTTACCTTGGAACAATTCACCCGTACCTGTACCAAAGTCATTTGCGATTGCTTCAACACCGTTACCTGCCTGAGCAACGAAACTGCCAACTGTTCTTGCAGTATTACCTACGATTGCCCCGGCAAATGTAAACGGCATCTTTAACAATTTTGAAACAATGTTAGGATTTTTAACCTTCATAACCTGTGCGGATAAAACTTCCATAGGTAAAGCAGTTTTATTATCTGCACTTTCAATTTCTGTGAATGCAATTTTTAAACCGCCTTTGCAACTGTGAGAAGGTCTTATGACTTCAATGATTTTACCGCGA
>JAKSUS010000079.1 GCA_024408745.1 Candidatus Gastranaerophilales bacterium
AGCAAATGAATATAATCTCGGATATGACCTTGTATCGGGGGCAAATATTGCAGGCTTTATGAAAGTTGCAAAAGCAATGCAAGCACAGGGTATTATATAATTAGTAATATAATTATTAATAAGGCAAAAAAGAGCATATTAAATATGCTCTTTTTTAATTGTCTTTTAAATATATAATATGCGGTAGTCATAAATTTTTAAAACAGTTATAATATTTTTATGAGTTTATTAGAGATAAAAAATTTAAAAATTGCTTTTAATGTTGATAAATACTGCTTAGAGGCAGTTCATGGAATAAGCTTTTCTTTAGAAAAAGGAAAAGCCTTAGGTTTAGTAGGTGAATCCGGTTGCGGGAAATCAATAACTGCTTCTGCAATTATGAAATTGTTACCTTCCAATGCTCTTATAACTTCAGGTGAAATTTTTTATGATAATAAAAATATTTTACAATTGTCAGATAAAGAATTAGGAAGTTTAAGGGGTAAAAAGATTGCACTAATTCCACAAGACCCCATGACTTCACTTAATCCGTTATATACAATCGGCGAACAAATTTTAGAAGCAGTTGAACTTCATTCCGAATATAAAGGTAATAAGGCAAAAGAAATAGTTATTCAATCCTTAAAAGATGTTCAAATTCCCGATGCCGAAAGTAAATATAATGCTTATCCGCATCAGCTTTCAGGCGGGATGAGGCAAAGAGCAATTATCGCAATGGCATTAAGTTGCAACAGCGAACTTTTGATTGCTGATGAACCTACAACTGCGCTTGATGTTACGGTTCAGGCACAAATATTATATTTAATTAAAAAAATTCAACAGGAAAGAAATTTGTCTTTATTATTAATTTCACATGATTTAGGTGTCGTTTATAACGTTTGTGATGAAATTGCAGTTATGTATTCAGGTTCAATAGTTGAACAGGCTGAAACAACAGAACTTTTTAAAAACCCTAAACATCCTTATACTAAAGCCTTGCTATCAGCACTTCCCAATAACAGTAATTTTTCACCCGAAATAATTGAAGGACAACCGCCTTCCTTAACGGAAATAGTTGAAGGATGCAAATTTCATACAAGATGTAAATATAAAACAGATATCTGTAAAACGAAAATCCCCAACTTTGAAAATGTCGGGGATAATCATAAACTTGCTTGTTTTAATTGGAATAATATTAATTAAAAAGACTGATTAATGTTTTACCGATTGTGTTAATTGATGATTCGATACCATCTTTAATTAAATCAGTAGTTAATTTTAAAGGACTTTGTTTGTCGATATGATCAAATGCGATATAGATAGGATCTCTTGAATTTTTGAAACGCATTCTGTTATAAGCCGGATTAAATGGGTCATAAGCACCTGAGTTCTTTTTGCTTAATTGAGGTTTTCTGTTTTTTAAACCTTTATATTTGCCGTTTCCACCTTGTGCGAAACTTCCTGCTGTTGTTAATCTGTCTGCTGTTGCTAATGATGCTGTCATTTCTTTATTCTCTCTTCTTTATTCTCTACATATTAATAAAGTTAAAAGTATATAAAAAATTGCTAAAAAGTATATACTCTGCTTTACAAAACTTAACCTTGTAAATATTTGTAAATATTTAAATAAAAATCCTAAAGTTTTTAATGAACCATGCCGATATACATGTCAAAAGCACAGAAAATTAATGAAAGGATAGTAAGCATGGAAAAAATTACAGCAGCACAATTCGAAAGTTTAAAAGAAGGATTGGTAACAACATCATTCGAGATGTTAGATGTTAACGGTGATAACGTCATAGATGAAAAAGATTTGGCGGCAACTCAAAATGCCCAAATAAGAAGTGATATACAAAAACTTCTTGATTCAACTGATGAAGAACCATCTGTTGATGGCGAATTTAACCCTGATGAAGTTGATGGAGCAAAAGCAAATGTAAAAGCTGCAGCGGCTAATGAGGGTCAAAAAGCTTCTACGGTAGCAAACACACCGACTCCTCCTGCAGGTGGTTCAACAACATACCCCATGCCGACAGGTTATGAAAATGTTGATGTAAGCGAAGCTGCATTAAAAGGTAAAACCACTACAGAATTAACTGCAATGCTTAATAAAATTAATAATAATATAACATTATTAAATACTAAGCTGACATCATTAGCAAGTCAAAAACAAGCTAAGCAACAAGAAATAGATCAATTAAATAATACAAATAACAACTTAAGACAATCAATAGCAGCAGAAAACTCTGAATGGACCAGTTTAAATAATGAAAAAACCGATCTGGTACCTCGCAGAGATGAAGCTAAAGAAACATTGGATATAAAAGTTAGCGAATACGATGGAGCAGTTAAAAATTTAGCAATATTAAATTCTCAAATTGCAAATGAACAATGGTTTGAAGAATTATTCTATGAAAACAAAGTAAAAACAGTATCTGATGATATAATTGCTACCTATGATCCGTCAAAAGACGGAACTGATTTTACAGCATTTTATTTAAGAAAAATGGGTGAAAGCGGTTGTAGTATATTTGCGCAAAGTCCAACTTTAGAAGCATTAAACGGCAGAGCACAAAACGGAATGGATGATGTTAAGACAAGATTGAAAGCCGTAATTGATCAGTCTGCTATACTTGCTCCTCTTCAAAAAAGACTTAACGAAATTTCTACAAGAATGGAAGCACTTAGTGCTGTAATACAGCCGGTATTAGATCAAATTGCTGCAAATGATACATTAATCGCAACCAAAACAACAGAACGTGATGCAATACAAACAGAATATAATTTCTATAATACCGCATTAACTTCTGAGCAAGCTAAGAAAACTGTTGTCCAAAGTAAATTGAACGGTGGCGGTTTATCGGCAAAAGAAATTCTTGCATTAATTCCGCAGGCAGAAAAAGATTTAGCGAAAAATAATAATGTTGATTTAACAAAATGTTATGCTGCAAAAGGTAAACAAGACGGAAAATGGCACTTGTATATGTCAAACGGTACAAGTTTGGCAAGAAAATACGGTAAAAACTCCGGCTTTGATATTGTTGCAAGCGGTAACGGGTACGTAAACGGATTAAAAGAAAAAGAAGGCGGACAGGCAGTATATTACTTTACTGAAGTTAATGAAGATATGACTGACGGAAAAGTTGATTGCAAATACTGTGATTATACAACATCTTCACCTTTATCATTTGACGTAGACGGTGATGGTGTCCACACAACAACTGATACGGTTAATTTTGATATTGACGGTGATGGTGAAATGGATGTTATCAACAATTCGGCAGAATGGGTACTTGCCTTTGATAAAGACCATAACGGAGTTGCGGGTGAAGACGGTTCCGAATTATTCGGTGATAATACCGACTTAGACGGTGACGGTCAAGCAGACGGATACAAAGACGGCTTTGAAGCATTAAAAGCATTAGCCCTAAAAGAAGGCTTAATAGGTGATGGCGATACAAAATTAGATGCAGATGATATTGCCTTCCTCTCTGAAAAATACGGTTTGGTTATGACCAATGGTTATGGTGGTGAAGCAAAATCATTAGCAGATTTAGGCATTACAGAAATTAATCTTGCAACTACTGATGAAACAACATTAAATCGAAATGTTGACGGTCAACAAAATGATGTTATGACTCAGGAAGGTGCAACATTTACCGTTAATGGTGAAACAAGAACTTATGCGGATATCTGGCATAGTAAGAAAGGTACTGTAACTTCAGACAGCGCACCTGCTGCTGCGGCAGAAACGCCTAAAGAAGCAACTACCAACGATCCTGAATTAACTTTAAAATTAAATAAAGATGGCATTATCGCCTTAAAAGGTAAAGTTGATTATCAAAAAATATTGAATAGTGTAAAAAACAAAGTTGGCACACCTCAAGAAGCAGAAGATAAAATCGCAAAATATAATGCTGACATGGAAGAACAGGAGCAAGAAAAACAAGCTGAAGCATTGAAAGCTGAAGAAATGAAAAAGCAAAAAATTAAAGAGGACGAAAAAAATAAATAAACCAATACTACATAAAAAAAGAAAGGTTTAAAAAACCTTTCTTTTTTTTAATTTCTTTTTTGAAAATTAACTATATAGTGAAAATTCTTAAAGAAATGCCTTTTTTTCTCATATCGATTCTGCCTTCTCTTGCTAACCAACCTAAAGCATAAGAAGCAGCTTCTGTAGATAATTTTAAGCCTTTTTTCAAAGCTGAGAATGTGCATTCTTCATGTTCACGAACGTAATCATAAATACGTCCTGCGTTTTCACCGATTTCATTGATTTCTAAAGAAACTTGAGTAGCTAACATTTTGTGTCCTCCATAAATTTAAATTATGTATAACTATCTTTAACATTTTTATATTACTATAAAGTTAAAAATATGCAAGTATTTTTTCCAACTACCTATTCAAAACCAGTAATGATATATATTTCGTCTTTCCATGTTTTTAAAAACCATATTAAAATAAATACAATAATATAATGATTTATATATAAAAAATTTGATGTAAAATTATAAAATTTTATAAATAATTAAGTTATTCAATGACAGGTATATAAGCGTATTCAAAAAAACATTTGTAAATACTCTTTTAGGATGGTTCTTTGTTAAATAAATACTACTTGTATACGATGGTCTAAACCCGTAATATTCAACCTTCGGATGATGTGTAATTTTAAAAAATCTGCGAAACTTATATATGTAAAAGAGAGATTTAAAAGTTTTAATATATGAATTTAAATGAAAAGTGCTTATTAAAATATTTAACAAATCCTATCAGCATTTCCAATGCAATAAATGACGAAGTTGGAAATGTCATTAAGAATAAAAATTTTGCTTATTCTGTTTTGGATAAAATCAAGAACAAAACAGCAATGAGCAAATAAGTATTAAATATTATAAATTACTTCTTTTGGAACCTGCTTCGAAGCCGTGACATGCAAAAACAGGCGGAATAATTCTTCCGACTATTTTTTGTATATGTCCTTGTTTATCTGCTAAAACCAAAGCAGCGGCAATATCATCAGGATGATAAATAAAATCTAAAGGTTTAACTTTTCTTTTATTAAAATTATCCGTAATTTTATCATTAATAAAATTAGAAACAGCAGTTCCGGCGAATACTCCGGCAATGAGTCCTACTCCTGTTACAAGTAAATTCGGAAGAACATTTATTGTTGTATTTAAAGCTTTTTTTACGGAAGAGGTTTCTTTAAATTGCGGTAATTTAATATTTTTTGCAACTTTATCATAAGCTTTATTTAAACCTAAAATTAAAAGAATAGGGCAGGCAATATTGGCAATGGCTTGATGCATTGCTTCCTGTAACTTCGGTTTAACATATTTTTTATCATCAAAAATTATACCTGTTAATGTACCTCCTGCTAATGCGGAAAAAGCAACCTTTAACATATCTTTTTCAGTATATTTAACATTAAAAATATTAATTTTTTTATTTAATGCTTTACTCTGATTTTTAGAAATACAATATGCCATAAGTGAAGCACAGGCTAAAGATGAAATAAATGTTCCTGCTTTTAACGAAAGCGGAGCTTCATCAGATTTTGGCATTTCAATTTTATTCCGCATATTTTTTGCAGAATAAAAAGCATTATAACAATGTGGTTTATTAATTTTATCAATCATATATCTATAAATTTACGCTTACTCTGTTAATTATATCAAACACAAACATAAATTTATTTGTTATTAAATTTATTGTTACAAACAGTATATATTTATATTAATTTACTTGCATTATAAATTTTAAGTGGTAATATAATATTTTAAGGAGAAAGTTTGGTATTTAATTAGCAATTTTTTTTATTTATTTGTTTTTATATAATTGTAAGGTCGTTTAGGTAAAGCATGGAAGTTTCTGCATTAAAAATTCAAAATAATGTTTCATCG
>JAKSUS010000008.1 GCA_024408745.1 Candidatus Gastranaerophilales bacterium
TTTGAGTATTTCTCTTTGTTCTCTGCTTGTAAAAGCTAATTTATCTAATTGTCGGTTGAATACTTCAAGGAAAAATTCTTTTGACGGATATTCATTTTCTTTTATGGCTTTTTCTATAATTTCTTCACAGGTATTATGAACAGCATTACCGTAATTAAGAGCATTTAAAGAGTCGGTATAATTTACTCTCGGATTAAGGTCTAAAACATTTCCATAGAGGTATTTTTTCGGACAACTCAAATAGTTATTAACTTCTGTCGGTGAATATTTTTTGTTTTTAATAAAACAATTTACTCTTTCATTAAAATCACGTTTATAATCATATTCATTCTTTTGAATTTGTTGTGCAATAATTTCATAATAACTTTCGTTTGTAAAAGTTTCTTTAACAACTTTTTCCGTTAAACCGGCAATTTCTGTTGTAATCCATTTTGAAGGTCTTTTACAATCCTGAAGATAAGATAATCTCAAAGTATGCTTTGCTCTTGTCATACCGACATACATGTTTTTTACACGGTCTGATTTTTTATATTCTTTCCAATAATCATCGCTTTGTTGTTCAAGATTTGAAACAGGAACTTTCGGCTTAAATGAAGCTGATGAACTTTCCCATTTTGAAGCACTTAAAGAAGGCAAATAAACATATTCAAATTCTCTGCCTTTAGAGCCATGATAAGTTAAAAGCTGAATTGCATTTTGAACAACCGGAGGTTTATCAATTGTAATATCTAAATTTCTGTCATTTTGAATAACATTCAAATAATCAACAAATGCTTCTAAAGTAATATTATTATGAATTTCGCTAAAATCAGCGGCTTCATCAATCATTTTTTTCAAACCACCTATATTTTCAGCTTTATCAATTTCTTCGTTTAGATAATATTTTAACATTCCTGTTTTATTTACAACTTCCAAAACAGTATTTTTAACTGATTCACAGGCATTAAATTCGCTTAATTCATCATAAATATTTAAAAAATTTTCTATCTTATCGGGTTCAATCCAATCGTCAATTTCTCTTAAAGTTTGAATATAAGTTTTATCTTTTGAACTTCTTTCATAAAATAAAGAAAAATCACACGGGTTAATATTATAAGGCGGTAATAATAATAATTTTAAAACCGTATCAGAATACATCTCGGGATTAACAATCATTCTGAGATAATATAAAAGCATTGTTGAAGATTTAATTTCAAAAATACTTTTTCCGTTTTTTAATTCAAAAGGAATATTTTTATTAAATAAATATTGTGAAAATTCTTTTAAGCTATCGTTACTTGTCATTAAAACAGCAATTTCCGCAAGATTTTTCTTCCCTTCTTTATCTTTCGGACAATCTTCGGAATTTATTAATTCTGAAACTTCATTAACTATTTCAATATATTCATGTTCCTGATTATTATATTGAGTAACTCTTACCTTTTTATTTTTTTCAGTAAGTTTTTCGTTTTTAGCAACTAAATTTTTATCAATTCCGTATTTTGAATAATCAAGTCGTCTTGTATCCTGATTTGCAATAACCATTGCAACATCAAGAATACTTTGAGTAGAACGCATATTTTCTTTTAAACAAATAATTTTTGTTTCGGGAAATTTTGTTAAATAATTTTGAATTGTATCTAAATTTGCTCCTTGGAATGAATAAATAATTTGATCATCATCACCAACAACAAAAATATTTTTTGTTTCTAATGCACTTACGAGATTAAAAACTATCAAATTTTGCAGTTCATTTGTATCCTGATATTCATCAACCATAATATATTCATATCTGTTTGCAACTTCATTTAAAAACGAAGGTGCAGTTTCAAATTTATTTAAAACAAGAGTAATCATATCGTCAAAATCAATATAATGTTCTTTTTCCATTTTGGCTTTATACAATTCGTATAAACTCCAGGTTTCTTCCATTTTGTTTATTTTTAATTGTAATTCGGCAATATCCTTTTCTTTACCTTTAGTTTCCTGTAATTTTTTAAGTTTCGGATAATAAATTTCATTTGTTTGAAGATTATGAAAATATTGTTCTTTTGTAAGTCTTTTTCTTTTTATTTGGGTAAATCTTTCAAAAGTTTCCGTAAAACAAGAATACGGGTCATTTTTTTTACTTCTCAAATATACAGCTTTATATTCATCAACATCTTCTTTTAAAAATTCATGTTGAATTGTAGGATTAATTACATGATAATTTTCCGGAAGTTCAAATTCTTCGGGACTTTCTGAAATAATTTCGTTACAAAAACTGTGATATGTATAAATATTTATAGGAATATCCGGAGTTCCGAAGGTTTCTTCCATTTTCTTTCTCATCTCATCGGCAGCTGCATCTGAGAAAGTTAAACAAAGAATTTTTTCAGGAGCTATTTGTTTGTCAAGCATAGCTTTAATTTTTTGTATAACCGTAAAAGTTTTTCCCGTCCCCGGACCTGCTAAAACCAAATATTGTCCTTCAATATTATCAATACATTTTTGCTGTTCTTTATTCGGTGTTAATTCTTTCTTTTCTTCTGTTGTAATCATTATTTATTCTCCATGCTATCTTGTACATTTTAAATTATAAAATTAAAGTATGTCAATTTTGGATATACATCTTATAATCCTTATGGCATTTTATAATTTAAAGATTTTTGATTTTTTTCAGTAAGGAATTTGTTGCTCTTTGTCCTATAATTTTTTCCAATTCTTCTTTTTTAGCCGATAAAATTCCTTTTATATCTTTAAATTCTTCAAATAATCGTTTTTTTCTTGTTTCGCCCAAATAAGGAACATCATCTAAAATACTCGTTAAGGCTTGAGTTTCTCTTAATTTTCTATGAAAAGTTATTGCAAATCTGTGCGCTTCATCTCTTATTTTTTGAAAGAAAAACAGAGCAGGACTTGAATAAGGAAGAATTACCGAGTTTTTTTGCGAAGGTATAAAAATTTCTTCTAATCTTTTTGCTAATGATACAACATCTTGATTTTTTAATCCTAAATCTTTTAAAACTTTAACACCTTGAGTTAGTTGTCCTTTACCGCCATCAATTATAATTAAATCAGGAAGCGGAAGATTTTCTTTAACTAATCTTGAATATCTTCTGCCCATAACCTCTAACATTGAAAGAAAGTCATCGGGTTTGCCTTCTGTTGAGCGAACTTTAAACTTTTTATATTTACTTTTTGCAGGTTTTCCATCCTCAAAAACCACCATACTTGCAACGGTATTTGTGCCCTGAAAATGCGAAATATCAAAACATTCAACAAGATGCGGAAATTTATTTAAACCTAATTTATCTTTAATATAAGTTCCTGTTTTATTCCATTCAGCCTGTAATTCAAGTGCGTCTTTAATCTTTAGTTCTTCATGATAAGCCTCTGCATTTTTTCTTGCAAGTTCGATTAAATCATGTTTTTTACCTTTTTGAGATGTAATAAGGTGTACTTTATCACCTCTTTTATATGTTAACCAATTTTCAAACAGTTCATCATCTTCTTTGTTTATTTCTAAGGGCAATAAAATTTCTTTCGGCAAATCGTTATCTTTCAACATATAATAATTTTTCATAAAAGTTGTAATTGCTTCTTCTTCGTTGTTTGTTTCATCTTTTATGATTTCAAAAGATTTTTTGTTTATAAGCCGACCTGAGCGAATTTCAAGAAGTGAAATTACAAACCTTATTTCATCTTGCGTAATTCCTATAACATCTTGGAAAAGATTAAGACTGTCATCAACAACTTTTTGACGTTCAAGAGCTTGTTTCACATTAAAATAACTGTCCCTAAATAATGCTGCTTTTTCAAATTGTTCTTTTTCAGCATACATTTCCATTTGTCGTTTTAATTCTTCAACAAGTTCTGATTGACGACCTGAAAGATAAAGTTCAACCTGTTCAACAATTTTTTTATAATCGTCAGGTGAAATTTTTTTCTGACACGGCGCGGAGCATTTACCGATTTGATAATAAATACAGGGTCTATCCTTAAAACGAGGAGTCTTACATTGTTTTAGAGGAAATAATTTTTTTATGTGTTCTAAAGTGGCATACATTGCTCTTGAATTTGTATAGGGTCCGAAAAACTTACCTTTTTTAGGAATATCTTTATTCCTTCTTGTAATTAAAATTTGCGGATATTCTTCATCTGTAATATAAAACCAAGGGAATTTTTTGTCATCTTTTAATAAAATATTGTATTTAGGTTTATGTTTTTTGATTAGATGTGATTCTAAAATTAAAGCTTCAATTTCGCTATCTGTAATTACAAATTCAAAACGCACAATTTGAGGCACCATAACTCGAAGTTTCGGAGTGTCTAATCTTTTGGTAAAATACGATTTTACTCTGTTTTTTAATTTTTTTGCTTTTCCGACATAAATTATGGTGTCATTTTTATCATACATCAGGTAACACCCGGGAAGCATTGGTAAAAGTTTTAATCGTTCTTTTATTGAAATTTCTTGTGTCATAATTTTCTTTTTAAAGTATGCTTACTGCATATAATTATATTTATACTGAATACTTTCCTGACAATTTGACCAATTGTCATTACATTTATATTCTTTCAATATATTATTGCATTTATCATAGTCATATTTGTAATAATAATCGGAATATTTTGTTTTATTATATTTTTGAATTATATTACCGTTGATATCGTATATATAAGTATAATTATCGGCAGTTTCTTTTATTAAATTGCCTTTTGTGTCATATTCATATTTTATTTGAGATTTACAATTTTCAAGTTTTTCATTACATTTCAATTTTTTGCTTATAATATTCCCTTTATTATCATAAATATATTTTGTATAAGTTTTTGTTATTTCGGTTTTTACTGTATCTTTTTTAGTTTTATCATTATAATATTTTTTGTCTTTATATTCTCTGACAAATTCAGATGTTAATAAATTTGATTTATCATATAAATATTTAGTTATATTTCCTTCCGAAAAATTATTCCAGTCAATATTCCATTTTTCAAGTTTTTTGCCATTCTTATCATAAGCATAAATTTTAATTTTATAATTTTTATTATTTTTATTTTTCGTATATAAATCTATTTTATTATTATTTTTATCAAAATATGATTTAAAGCTAACGGCAGAGTCTTTTTTACAGGTTTCAAAATCTTTATCCTGACAATCACCTGTGTATATTACATCTTTCATATAATCATAATAAGTTATTTTTTGTGTCGGAATATATGCAACAGGAACATCTTGCCAAAAAACCCAATGGTATATAGGACTTCTTATTGCTTCTGACATGTCACTTTTCCAAACATCAAATTTGTTTGGAAAAGAAAATTTTATTATATTTCCGGTATTATCATATTCATAATTATTATTAATACTATAACCTTCTTTATGTTTTTCGGTACTGCTGATTATTTGGCATTGTTGATTATTTATTTGATTACTGGCATAAACATTTTTAATTTTTGAGGAAGAAATAAACAATATTCCAAATAAAAATAATATATAGATAATCTTATATATATTTTTCATGCTAACCCGTTAACTGTAACTTAATGTTATTATATTGCTTTTAAGCAATATTTGCAAAATATTATTATTGTAGTGATTTTTATATATTTGATACGAAATTTTCCTATAATATTGTTTTTGACTTTTTATATTATACGTTTTGTTTTTGATTTGTACTTTTCTTTTTTCTTTACTTTTTTGCGCGAATAAAGCGGATTTTCGTTAGAGTGAGTGAAATGAAACTCGAATAGGCGAAGGCATAATGAGCGACAACGAAGTGAAGCGAATGACTGCCTAAGCCGAGAGAAAATCCAAAACTTGAAAAGTTTGCATTAATTTTAAATATATACAGTAATTAACTTCCTATAGTTAATATTATCGGAAGAAAATTGTCTGACATGTATCTTCACTTTGACAAAAGTTTTAAACTACCAGTTACTTTTTAAAATCTTTTGTTATTTGACAATGCCTCTTCATATATCTTTACAATGAAATCTTGAAAAATATTGTAATTACTCATGTTTATTTAATATTTGTTGTTATTATAACAATATTTTTATCGTTAAATTATTGCCTGCACTTTTTGAGTCATATACAATTAAAAAGGCTTATATCACATATTTTAAAGAGAGTTAAGGGGAAATATGAAGAAGTTATTAAGTTTAATCTTATGTATTATATTGTTTGTATCACAAACAGGTGTTGCTTTGGCAATTCAGGACAAGTCTAAATCAACAACAACAAAACCTATTGTTTATGCTAAAAATGCAAGAACCATTTCTTATGCATTTGTTTTTGACGGACCTTCCGAAAAAAACAAAGCTTTTTTGGAAGAATTTAAAAAATCAATTATCTCAAATACTGCACCAAATTACAAAGCAAGTTTTCCTTCAAACTTAATTTTTACCGGTGATTGGACACAACAAGGTGCTAAAAAGGTAAGTGATAAGGCACTTGCTTCAAATGCAACAATGGTCGTTTCTTTGGGTTATTTATCATCCAAATATTTTAATACATTAACTTCAAAGAAAAAATTTGTTGTAACCATTGACCAGTACGGTTTAAAAGACTTAAATAAAGGCTTTTTTGACCCTGTACAACAAGTTGCAAACGGTATAGAAGTTTTCACAAGATTGGTAAGTTTCCAGAAAGCAGCAGTTTTATTAACGGACAGTTATTATAATACACGTTCAAACTGGAATGAAATCGGTAAAAAATTCTTCCCTGATATTGATTTTGTATTTATTCCCGTTAATAATGATGCGGCTCAGGTTTTAAAAGATATGCCCGATAATGTTGATGTTGTTATATTCACACCGCTTTATAACTTATCGGTTGAAAAGAAAAAATATTTAATTAATACATTTAACGAAAGAAAAATTCCTACATATTCAACAGTAGGTAAAGAAGATGTTGAATTGGGTGTTTTATTCGGTACGGGTGTAATGGATGCCGATAAAAAACTTGCTGATACAACTTCATTTAGTATCAGGGGCGTCTTGGCAGGTGACAGGAATTTTAATTCAAAAGTTTCTTTCTATGAAGATCAACTTCTTTATACAAACAAAGACACTGCAGATTTAATCGGACACAAAACCCACATGAGAGTTTTAGATACGGCAGAAGTAATTACAAATAAAAAACCTGAAGTATATTCTTTAAGTACTGTTTTTAACAAATTGGAAACGTCTAACCTTGATATAAGACGTGCGGGAAAAACATTAACCGCAGCAAGACGTGCTTCAATAGCAGCAATATTAAGATATTTACCGACATTTAATATCACTTTGGGTTACCAACAATACAACGAAGAATATGCAGATTCTGCAAAACTTCTTTACCCTGAAAAAACAGGTTCGTTTTCTTTCGGTATAGAACAAGTTATTTATTCACCCGAATTGGTTACAAATATTTTGATAAAAAACAAACAGGTTAATTTCAAAAAATCCGAAAAACTTTTAACCGAACAATCAATGGGTATTGAGTTAGCTGAACTTTATGTTGATACTCTTATGTTAGAAAATATGATTAAAATTCAAAAAGAGTATGTAACCGAATCAAGAGAAAACTTGGCAATCGCAAGAGTTCGCGAAAAAATGGGCAAATGCGGAAAAGAAGAAGCTTTAAGATGGGCAGCACAATTAAGCACAAACGAACAAAAACTTGTAGAAATGAAAGCCTCTTTAAAAAATATAAAAATTGATATAAATAAGGTTTTGAGCCAAGATCCTAATACTCAATTTGAACTTGCGGAATTAAAAGCAAATGACCCTGCTTTTTATACAAGTGAAATTAATTTGATTGATTATTTAACAACGGAAGATGCGCTTGAAACATTTACAAAAATGATTATAGAAGAATCATACAGAGTTTCACCCGAACTTGCAAAATTAAAAGCGGCAATGAGTATGAAGAAATACGAAATGGCTATGTATTATCAAAAATTTGTTTTACCGAGTGCAAAATTAACTTATGAATACACAACTTTAATCAGACCACAATATACAGGTGATTTGGAAATTCCTTTATACACACCTGATACAGGTTTAACTTATAATGCTTTGCCTCATGCGGATAAAACAAACGGAAGATTTGGTATTTATGCTCAATGGAAACCTGTTGAAGGCGGTACAAAAATTGCCGAATTGGCAAGAGCAAAAGCAGAATTAGATGAATTAAAATTATATGACCAAGAAGTCAGAGAAGAACTTGATGCAAAAGTAAGAGGAATTATAAATACTGCGATTGCAGATTATATTGTTATTGAAAAGAAATATAAATCAATGTATGCGGCAAAAGAAAATTATCAATTAGTTAAAAAATCATATTTGGAAAATAATAACGTTTCTATTGCACAACTTACCGATGCTCAGAAAATTTATTTAGATTCAAAAGTTGATGCAATGAACTCACAATACGAATTTTTCAAAGACCTTTTATGGGTACAAAGAGCACTTTGTTCAGTTAACTGGGTTAAAGCAAGTCCGGACTCAAGAAAATTCATTCAAAGGATTAAAGATACAATTGAAAAACATGGTGATGTTCAATTATTGTAAAAATTATCCTAAAATTGTTTCAACATCAATATCTAAACCTAATTTTAAAGCATAAAAACCTATTTCGGAATTTTTATCTAACAATGCTTTGATTTTTACGGCATCTTTTTCGGTCGTTATAATTGAAGTCGCACCAAGTTTTTTGGCTTCAACAACAATATTTTTAATATCTTCTTTTGTGTACAAATGGTGGTCTTCAAAAATTCTTTCTTTTACATTTTCAAATCCCTGATTTTTTAAATATTCAAAGAAAAATTTAGGCTGGCCTATTCCTGCAAAAGCATAAACTTTGCTCTTTTTTGTTAGTTCTTCATTGGTTTGTAAATTAAAGATTCCCTTCGGAACAAAATTGCAAACATAAGTTCTTTTTTGATATTTATTTTCAATTTCTATTTTAAAATCTTCACAGTTTTTTATTGCATCTGTATCTAAAGCCCTTTTATTCATAATCAAAATAACATCAGCTCTTGAAATTTCCTTTAAAGGTTCTCTCAATGGTCCTTGTGGCAATAATTTTCCGTTGCCGAATTTCAAATTCCCGTCAATAAGCATAATGTTTAAATCTCTGTGCAATTTTATATGTTGAAAACCGTCATCAAGTATTAAAACTTCCGAATTATAATCTTTTATTGCAGTTTTGGCTGCTTCTATACGATTTTTACAAGTCAAAACTGCTGTTTTTTGTGAATTATAAGCGAGCCAATAAGGTTCATCTCCGCTCATGTGAGCAGAGAAAAATATATTTTCACCGTCACTAATTGTATTAACTTGTGAATTTGAAAGTTTTCCGCCATATCCTCTGCTTAAAATCGCAGTTTTTTGATTTTTTGTTTCCGAAAAATAATTTGCAATAGCAACACAAACAGGAGTTTTGCCTGTTCCCCCCGTTGTAATATTTCCGATAGAAATTACAAACGCATCAACTTTTGTAGGTTTTTTTATGCCAAACTTATACAAAAGCAATTTTGCATTTGCGCCGAGAGAATAAAAGATTTTCAAAAAACCCAAGCAAAAATAAGCAAGTCTTTCTTCCGGCATTAAATATTTTGCGTAATGTATATGTGCAACAAAGTTTTTCATAGATTAGAACATTAACCTGAATAGTAAGAATCTCTTGTTTAATTTTTCAGAGAATTTTTTCAAATTCTTGGTTGTTTCGGCAGTATCTTTAATAATATTGCTGAATTGTTCTTTTTCTTCAGGCGACATTTTGTCAATTTTTTCTAATAAACAATTTATAGTTTCCATTGAACTGCTTAAATTATCAACGGTTTTATAAACTTTTGCTTTTATGTTTTCATCTTTTGTTAATTCATTAACGGAAGTTGAAATTTCAGAAACGTTTTTCATTGTTTCATTTAAGTATAATAATGTTTCTTTTGTTTTTTCATCACCTAAAATTTCTGAAATTTGTTTTGAAGATTCATCCAAAGATTTTGTCATAGAAACAACAGACTTTTGAAATTCAGGATCACCTGCGATAGTGTTTAAATTATTAGCAAGAAGTGCAAGTTCTTCGGATAATTGGTTTGCCATTTTCAAAAGTGAATCAATATCATTTCTTGAACCTTCAACCAAAGCAGTTGTTTTATCAATAAGTTCGGTTGTTTTAAGTGAAATTGTTTTAACATTTCTCAATGCATCTTTAATATCAACAATTACATCTTCGCTTAAAACAGCATTGATTTTATTGTTGGTTTCGTTTAATGCTTTTGCAGCTTGCAATTGTAAATCTAAAAATTCTCTTATTCTTGTAGGTTCTTTAATTGTATAAGGGAAATTCGAAGCTACATAATAAACTTTTGAAGATTTTGTATTTAACCTTAAAACCGGAATAGAATTAACAGTTTCAATTCTCGGCTCATAAACTTGTGGAAGTTCGATATTTGCAACATTTAAAACAAAACCGATTTTTGCAACATAAGCACTGCTGTATTGTTCTCTTAATTCAAGAGGCAATGACATTCTGTCAACAGTTTCAGTTGTTTTAATCTCACCAACTTTACTGTAATTTTCATACTCATCATTAAAAGTAAATACTTCAACTTTATCACCTTCTTTTATTCCGATAGGTGTTTTATCTGTTTTAAGCGGTAAATATACATAATTAACATTAGGAGGTGTAATTTCAATAAATTTTTCACCGATAATACCTGATTGTTGAATAGAAATTTCAGAACCGTCAGGAATTTTAATTCCGGGTTCGGTTATGACAAATTTTACATTAACATAACTGTCTTCTTGAGTAATAACAGGTGTAATAGTTTCAATTTGACCGACACGCAACCCCATTATCTGGACACCTGAGCCTGCTCTCATACCATCAACATCATGAAAAGGTACGGTTATACGAACTCCCGAACTCAAGGCTCTGCCTTTTAACCATAAAACCGAAAATACTAATATTGTTACTGATATTAATGTTAATGTTCCTACTTTTACTGCTGGTGATAATCTCATTTTTTATATATCCTTCTTTTAATTAAATTCCTGCTGATGTCCTCATAGGACCTGTTTTTAACGACTTAACAAATTGCTCTGTATAAGGGTTATCGCATTTTAGCATTTCTTCGGGGGTTCCCTGCCATAGGATATTCGCATTATATAACATTATAACTCTGTCTGCCGTTCTTGTAATTGTTGACATTTGGTGAGTTACAACGATTGATGCCGCTTTTAATTCTCTTTTCAAAACCTGCATATAATCTTCAATAACGGTTGAAGATATAGGGTCTAAGCCTGCTGTCGGTTCATCATATAAAATGATTTTCGGATTTGTTACAATTCCGCGTGCAAAACTAACACGTTTTTGCATACCGCCTGAAAGTTCATTCGGGTAGTTCTTTTCAATACCAGATAATCCGACCAACTGTAATTTTTCTTTTACAATTTCTTTTATTTGTTCTTTTGTATATTTACCTTTGAATTTTTCATTTTCATCTAAAGCAAATGAAATGTTATCTGCAATATTTAAACTGTCAAAAAGTGCGGAATATTGAAACAACATAGCCAAATTATCATCACCTAAAATGATTTCTCCGCTGTCTGCTTCTAAAAGTCCGCTTATAATATTTAAAATTGTACTTTTGCCCGAACCGCTGACACCAACAACTGCTACTGTTTCGCCACTTTCGACTTTAAAAGAAATATTTTTTAAAATCTCTCTGTTATCAAATTTTTTACAAATGTTTTTTACTTCTATCATAATTTACCTTATATGAATAATGCTGAAATAATGTAATCGAAAATTGCTGCTATTGTAATTGACCAGACAACTGCTTTTGTTGTTGATTTTCCTACATCTAATGCACCACCTTCGGTTTCATAACCTATAGTTGCACTAACAACTGCAATTATACCACCAAAAACTGCACCTTTAACAAGACTTGCGCAAATATCCTTCAAAAAGAGTCCTATCCGAACAGATTCCAAATATCCCATAACGGTTAATTCCGTATTTGCCGTACTTGTGAAAAGTCCGCCCAAAATACCGGTAAGCGAAGCAACAACAACCGCAGCAGGAACAATTAAAATGCCTGCCACAACTTTTGGTGCAATTAAATATTGAATGGGATTAACATTTAAAGTTTTCATTGCATCAACCTGTTCCGTTACTTTCATTGATGCTATTTCTGCAGACATAGACGAACCTTCCATAAATACAATGGCAAAGGCTGCCATAATAGGTCCTAATTCTTTTAACATAACCAAAGTTACAAATGCACCGACAAAGTGTCCTCCACCCTGTTTAACCATTTCCGTTGCAAGTTCTAAAGAAATAATCATTCCTGCAAGCCACGAAATCATTAGAACTAATGGAAGAGAATCAACACCTGTTCTTGAAGCTTCTTTTATAACTTTTTTAAAATCAATTTTTCCTGCCAATAACAGCAAAAAAGTATCTTTTAAATTAAACCCTATATGTCCGACGGTTTCCATAGCAGCTTTAAAAGTATAATAAGAACTCGAAAGAACTCTGAAAAATATAGTACTTTTAATTATCTCTTCTATTTTAGCTGCTTGCATTCAATTCCTCTTTTCAGATTTTATTATAGCATGATATTTTGTTCTCAACAATAATATGTTCCGGTTCATAACGTGTTAGACTAAATTATTCATATAATATTAATTATGAGAAGTTAAAGTTATAGTAGGGTGCAATTTTTTGCACCTATTATTGAGCAAAACTTTGTTTTGGATTTGACATTTTCTATAAACTTTTATAATAATCCGCTAAAATCTTTGCATCTTCTTCAATATTAGGACTTTCGCAAACTACAACACCTTTTACATCAAATTTTTTAAATGCTTTTAATAAGTCTTTGTAATTAAATTCCGATTCCAATAAATTCAAATGTTTTCGTTCGCCTTTAGCTGTAAATTCTATTCCCGCAATATGTGCATGAAAATTGTTTAAAGCTAATTCGCCTAATTCATTTCCGATAAATTCAAACATCTTTGAAAATTCATCATAAGTATTATTTTGCCCGACTGTTCTTGCGTATAAATGAGAAAAATCAACGCAGGGTAAAACCTTATCAAATTCTTTTGATAATCTTACAACTTCTTCCAAATCACCCCATTGTGTCGCTTTACCTGTTGTTTCAGGGCGGATAAAAACGTTAATATCTTCATCATCAACTACTTTTAAAATCTTTTCAAAACCTTCTTTTACTTTATGGTAAGTATCTTCTTTTGATAATCCCATATAATAAGCAGCATGAAAAACTATACTGTATAAATTCAAGGTTTTTGCCATTCTTGCAGTTTCAATGATTCGGTCAATGCTTGCATCAATTTTTTCCTGCTCCTGCGAATTGAGATTTACAAAAAACGGTGCATGAGCGGTTAAAACCATTTCATTAGGTTTTGCTAATTCTTGTACTTCTTGAATATTTGAAGCAGAAATATTTACCCCTCTTACAAACTCTATTTCAATACCGTTTAATCCCATTTCGGTTAAATCATTAAAGGCATTTTTATATGTACGAGGAACGGTTTTTAAAGGTATTCCTGCTGTCAAAAAATTTAATTTATCCATAGCTTAATTTTTTTCTTTAATCATCAAAGCTGCAATTGCTGCGCAAGCAAGAACAATTGCACCAACGATAAATGCGTATTCCCAATGATAATAAATACCTGCTTCTTTTACACTTGAACTGTGATTGATAAACCAAGCAACAAGAGTACAAACTACAACCTGAGGACCTGCAATAAATATGTTAAATATACCCATTACAGAACCTTCCGAACCCGGTTTGATGTATTGTGATAACATCGCAAACGGTAAAGACAAAATTGATGCCCAGCCGATACCTGCCAAGCCCATTCCTATCATAACCATCGGATTTGTATGAGCAAAGGCTAAAACGATATATGAAATTGCCATTATAAACATACAAATTGCGTGGATTAATTTGTTACCGTATTTTGTTGATAAAACTCCGATAGGAATAGAAACGACAAAGCAAACCAAGTTAAATAATGCTAATGAAATCAATGCAAAATTTGTACCTGCAAGTTTTATAGCATCATAACTTGTTGCGTTACCTTCTGCTACAATATCGGGAACTCCGTATAAATTATGAACAACAAATAATGTAAAATATAATAATAAACACATAACACCAATCCATGTAAAGAATTGAAGTGTGCAAATTTTAATAATTTCAGGTGAAGTTGTTAAAAAGTCCTTTAATGAAGCCCAGAAAGATTGTCCTTTATCATTATTTTCTTCTTTCTTTTCAGGGATATATTGTTTTTCTTTAATTGCAATACATGTAACTAACATTGCACCTGTGAAAGCGATTGCTGCCATTAAAAATTGAGCAGGGATACTCATTGTAATATTAAAGAACTTACTTAATACAGGAGGAGTTGCTGCTGCTACAACGGAACCTAAGCCGATTGCGAAACTTAAAAATGAATTTGCCAAGCCATGTTGCTCTTGTGGAACAACATCAGGAACCAATGCTCTGTATGGACCTTGTGCAACGTTTACGCATGCATCGATAATCCAAATCATTACTGCCGCAACTGCAAGTCCTGCCCAAGGTGCTAAAACGACACCTAATGAATTACCGAAAAATTGAGCAATAATTGAAGAATTAGGAAATGCCCATAATGCTAATGATGCAAGAATTGCACCACCTAATAAATATGGTCTTCTTCTTCCGAAACGTGAAGTTGTTTTATCACTCAATGCACCAATAATCGGTTGAACAACCATGCCTGAAAACGGTCCTGCAAGTGAAATCAAACCGTAAATTAGAGGATCTGCTCCAAGTCCTTCCGTAACGGGACCTGATAAAGCCAATCTCATTTGCCATGCAAATTGCAAACCGAAAAATCCTAAACAAAAATACAATAATTGCATTGTTGTAAATTTTTTAAGTGCATTTTTTTCTTCAGTAATTTGTTGTGCCATTTATTAACCTTTCAAAAAACTATAAACTAATTATTTATTAAAATA
>JAKSUS010000080.1 GCA_024408745.1 Candidatus Gastranaerophilales bacterium
ATAACGGAAATATTAAAGTTGAAGATGTTATAGAAAATTCACCAGCATATAAGAATGGCTTAAAAGTGAATGATATAATTTTAAAAATTGATGGTAGTTCAGCCGCAGGACAAGATATAAAAAAAATAGCAAGTATGATTAGAGGTAAAAAAGGTACAAAAGTTAAACTTCTCATTTTGCGGGATAAGAGCGAACTTGAAAAATTAATAACAAGAGATGATATAGTTTTAAAATCTGTTTCTTACAAAATTATCAATAAAGATATTGCTTATATCAAAATTAATACTTTTATGAGTGAAACTACCGCAAAAGAATTCATTGATGCTTTAACGCAAACAAAAACTGCAAAGAAAGTGATAATTGACTTAAGGAACAATTCAGGCGGATTATTGCAAAATGCTATTTTTATTTCAAACATTTTATTAAAAGAAGGTGTAATTGTAAGTGTTTGGAGTAAAACGAATAAAGAAATTACAAAAGTTCAGGGTGCAGGACTGCATGATGACAGACCTCTTGCTGTTTTAACCAACGGTTTGACTGCAAGTGCCTCGGAAATATTAGCGGCAGCACTTCAGGATAATAACAGGGCGGTTTTAGTCGGAGAAAAAACTTACGGTAAAGGTATTATACAAAGAATAACTCCACTTCCTTTGAATACGGCAATGAATGTTACAATTGCAAAATATTTAACTCCTGGTGGTAATGATATTCATAAAAACGGCATAAAACCTGATTGGGAAGTTAAATATACAGTTGATGATGCGAAGAAAAAACTTGATCCTCAATTAGATAAAGCAGTTGAAGTTTTAAACAGTTTTTAACTATTGCTATCTTCTTGCACCTGGTTTTCTTATGCTTTTTCGGGATTTTGGGTGCCGATTATTATATGTTTCTTCTTGCTCCGTTTTCATATTAGCAAAAAATTGTTCTTTAATATCTTCTCGGACTTTTTTATTCGCCATCAAACTTGTACCAATCCACGCTTGATGTGCACCATAAATTTCATCAGCAGTTTGACCAAATTCATCTTTTATACTTGTATTGGCACCAAGTGATTTTAATTTATCCATCATCTTTTTATTTTGTACGGCATGTATTAGTGCTGTTTTACCGTTTGATACTTTATTAATATCAGCACCAAGTTTTACAAGTTTTTCTACAAAATCATAATATCCAAATAATGTTGCTGTCATTAATGCAGTATATCCTTGTTTGTCAATATCATCAAGATTATTGGGATTAGCTTTTGCTATAATTTCTAATGATTTTATATTTTGCACATATACAGCAAGCATTAATGCATTATATCCAGTAAAAGAATCTTTTTTTGTTACATCAGCTCCTTTTTGACAAAGTATTTCTACGGTTTTGGAATTACCCTTTGCCACCGCATGTAATAACGGAGTCATATTAATATTAGTTTTATCAACGTAATTAACATCGGCATGATGATTTTCTATCAAATAATCAACGATTTTATAATGTCCTAACGCAGCAACATCAGATAATATTAATCCTAAATTAATATTTTCGGGATTATTTTCTTTTAGATAAGTTTGTACTTTTTCTAAATATTCATCATACATTTCAGAGTATTCTTCAGGTGTGCATTCTTCATTTACAGATGGGAATTCTTTAATAATTTTACGTAATTCGTCTGTTTTATCAATTTCACTGCCAAAATTTATATTTGCCATTGCATTATTTCTCAAAATCTCTGTAAGATTAGGATTTGAAATGAAATTTTGAGAAGAAGGTTTTTCTGAGTTTTTATTTCTTTGAGCTAAAAATTTTAAATTAATATTATTCGATTTAATTTCTGTTATTAACGATATATGCATATATTCAACCCATGAAAAATTGTTTCTGTTTGTATTAAATAGAAGTATAAAATAATTTGTTACTTAAATTATAAAAATGCATTGGTGAGAAATCTTTTCTTAAAATATAACATACTTTAATTTTTATCATGTTTTTAGTATCCTATTTTTATGAGTAATAAAAGACCGACAATTGCAATTATAGGACGTCCTAACGTTGGAAAATCGACTTTCACCAACAGGCTTATAGGTGAGAGAAAATCAATCGTGGACGATTTACCGGGAGTTACAAGGGACAGAATTTATTTTGATACCGAATGGCTCGGTAAAAAGTTTACCATAATTGATACAGGCGGAATTATTCCTGATAGTGCTGATGATATTATGCTGTCAATTTTCGACCAAGCAAAAATTGCAGCGGAAGAAGCAGATGTTATTATTTTTATGGTTGATGGGAGAGATGGTATCAATCCTGCCGATTTTGATATTGCACAAATTTTAAGGCAGTCAAAAAAACAAGTTTTTTTGGCAGTTAATAAAATTGATGCCCCTGAAAAAATCCCTTTAATTAATGAGTTTTATGAATTAGGTTTAGGGAATCCTTATGCGGTTTCGGCTTTACATGGTTCGGGTGGACTTGGCGATATGTTAGAGGATATTATTAAAATATTGCCCGAAAAAGAAGAAGTTGAAGAAGAAAAGCAAATTAAAGTTGCGATTGTAGGAAAACCGAATGCTGGCAAATCATCTTTAACAAATTCATTACTTGGTAAAAACAGAGTTATCGTTAGTGACATCGCCGGAACGACAAGAGATACAATAAATTCTAATGTTGTTATCAATAATCAGGAGTATGTTTTAATTGATACTGCAGGAATAAGAAAAAAATCAAAAGTTGAATACGGTGTTGAAAAATTTGCGGTAACAAGAGCAATCAATGCAATTGATGAAGCAGATGTCGTAATTTTAATGGTGGATGTTGTAGAGGGTTTTACTGATCAGGATAAGAAAATTGTTGCAATTACTCAGGAAGCAGGTAAAGGCTTGATTATCGCAATGAACAAATGGGATTTAATTGAAAATAAGACCTCTGTAACAATTAATGAACACACAAAAAAATTAAGAGATGATGCCCCTTATTTAGATTACGTTCCTGTTATTTTTATTAGTGCTTTGGAAAAACAAAGATTAACTAAGATATTTGACCTTGTTAATGAAGTTTATAAGCAAGCTACCAAAAGAGTTTCAACAAGTTTATTTAATAAAATAATTTTAGAGGCTTATACATTAAATCCTCCAATTATTGAAAAAAATAAAAGATTAAGAATTTACTACGCAACACAAGTTAGTGTTGCCCCGCCTGTATTTGTTATTTTCGTAAATGACAGTACACTTGTAAAACCGTCTTATAAAAGATATATAGAGAAAAAATTGAGAGAGGCTTTCGGTTTTAACGGAGTACCGTTTAAGGTAGTTTTCAAAAACCGAAAAGAGAAGGAGAAAAAGTAAAAAATGAATTTAATTTTGATTTGTTTGATTATTTTTGTTGCATCTTATGTAATTGGTTCATTCCCGACAGGATATTTGGTTGTTAAAATTTTTAAAAATGAAGATATAAGAACAATCGGTTCAGGAAGTACCGGTGCAACAAATGTTAAGAGAGTTTTAGGGAAAAGAGGATTTTTCGGAGTTTTATTGGTTGATGCTATAAAAGGTTTTATTCCTGTTTTTATTGCAGAATACTTGGAAAAGAAATTAGGATTACCCGAATATGCAACAATAGGTATACTTCCTATCATAGCTTCTGTTGCTGTAATCATAGGACACAGTAAATCAATATTTTTAAAGTTTACAGGTGGAAAATCAGTTGCTACTTGTGCAGGTGTTTGTTTGGCACTTGACTGGAGAGTTGCTTTAATTTGTTATTTATATTTTGCGGTTGTTTCTTACGTTTCAAAATATATTTCACTTGCTTCAACAACAGTTATGGTTCTAATGGTTGTTTTAATGTGGTTTTTCGGTAAACCTGTACCTTACTTAATATTCTGTTCTTTTGTTGCAATTTATGTTATATATTTACATAGAGAGAATATTAAAAGATTATTAAACGGAACGGAAAACAAAGTAAGATAATTTTTAAGGGAGTATATATATGAAGTTAGCAATTTTAGGTGCCGGAAGTTGGGGATTAACCTTAGCCTGGATGTTAGATGAAAACTTTGATGATATTTATGTTTGGGGCAGAAGTGAAGACTTTACACCTGAATTTCTTGCAACTAAAAAAAAATCATATCCGATAGAAGTTCAATTGCCGGAAAGAACAGTTATTACACAAAACATGGAAGAAGCGATTAAAGATGCTGAAATTATTTTACTTGTTGTATCAACCGCAGGTACTCGTCCCGTTTGTGAAATGATTAAAAATGCAGGTGTTAAACCTTCTCAAATTATTGTTAATGCTTCAAAAGGTATTGAATTGCCAAGCTTAAAAACATTAAGTACAGTTATATCAGAAGTTTTACCGAATAATAAAGTTGCCGTTTTGTCAGGTCCTACTTTGGCTATGGAAGTGTTAAAAGGGCTTCCGACTGCGGCAAGTATTGCATGCAGTGATTTAGAAACAGCAGAATATTTACAAAAATACTTTAACGTTCCAAACAGATTTAGAATTTATACAAATACTGACGTTACAGGTGTTGAATTGGGCGGAAGTTTGAAAAACGTTGTCGCTATTGCTTCAGGTTTTGTTGATGCTAAAAAATTCGGTTGCAATTCAAGGGGCGCAATTTTAACAAGAGGTTTTGCGGAAATTGTCAGAATTGGTTTAGCATTAGGTGCAAATCCGAGTACTTTATACGGTTTATCTGGTATGGGAGATTTGATTGCAACTTGTTCAAGCCCGTTGAGCCGAAATTATCAGGTTGGTTATAAATTAGGACAAGGTAAAAAACTTGATGATATTTTGAAAGAATTAGGTGCAATAGCCGAAGGCGTAAAAACTTCTCAAGCATTATGCGAATTAGCAGAAAAATTAGGCATGGAAGTTCCTTTATCAAAAACAGTTTATCAGGCAGTTTATACCGATATTTCGCACGAAGAACTTCTTGGCAATTTAATGAACAGAAAATTTAAAAGCGAAGAAAGTTACAAATTAAAAAATTAATTTTTATAAGCCCTTTACAAAACTTAGTATATTAACGTTTTTTGATAAATTGATAGTATAATAAAACATGTAAAATCATATTATTGGTTGGATGATGGTAACAGCAATTTATCCGGGGAGTTTTGACCCAATAACAAAAGGACATATAGACGTTTTAAATAAGGCAGCAAAAATTTTTGACAAAGTAATAATTGCGGTCAGCATTAACTATTCAAAAAAAAGCATGTTCTCTATTGAAGAACGTGTTGACATGATTAAAAAATCAATTGAAGGTTTTGATAATGTTGAAGTTGATTCATTTAGCGGATTAACAGCAAAATATGCTAAAGAAAAAGGCGCAAAGGCAATTATAAGAGGTTTGAGAGCGATTAGTGATTTTGAATATGAGATGCAAATGGCTCAAATGAATAATAATTTATATGATGATATCGAAACGGTATTTTTGGTTCCGAAATCAAAATATAATTTTATTTCATCAAGTATAGTAAAAGAAGTTTCAAGCTTAGGCGGTGACATTAATAAATTTGTAACGCCTGTTGTAAGTGAGTATTTAACAAATAATATAAATAGAGGTGAATTATGAGTATCAGTAATGTAAACAAATTATTAAATTACATGGAAGCTGTATTAGAAAGAGCAAAAGCGCTTCCTTTGACTCGTTTTGTTGTAGTTGATAAAGAAGAATTATTGGAATTGATTGACAGAACAAGAGACGTTTTGCCGAAAGAAATCCAAGAAGCAAATTCCGTATTAAAAAGACGTGATGAAATACACAGAGAAGCTCAAACTACACGCGATCAAATTTTAGCAGAAGCCGAAAGAGAAGCTG
>JAKSUS010000081.1 GCA_024408745.1 Candidatus Gastranaerophilales bacterium
TTAATTCTTTTTATTTGGTGAAATCCTCCAATATGACTTACTGTCCAGAGGGATTTCTTTATTAATTTGTAATTCGATAGGCATTCTTATTTTTTCTGTAAATACCTCGCTGTTCATTTTGTCTCTTGATAAAATATATAGAACCTGCTCTTTGGTATTTAAATCGTAGTCTGAACTTTTTGTTATATATTCAGCCCGCATAACATCATCCTTGAATTACCTATATTATCATTTTAACGTGTAACAGGTATTTTTTCATTACATTTTTAAAATTTTTAAGTAAAAATTTACAAAAATTTACAAAATTGTTTAAAAATTTATAATATTGGGAATAATACAAATGTGTAAGGTAGTAGTGTGAAGGTTATTTTCATGGCACAAGATTTTCCTAAGAAATTAACATTTGATGAATATTACAAGGATTATTTTTTGTCGCAAAAGTATTTTTTCGATTTTGCAACAAGAGGTGCTTTTATTGACGTTTGCGAACTTCGTAACGGATCAAGAAAATACTGTTTCGAATTTAAAAAACAAGAAAACCTTCCATGCCCATGCTGCGGAAAAATCATGACAACAAGAGATGAACTTCTTTCTTTTATTGAGAATGTCAAAACCCAAAAAGGAATAGACTTATCAGAAGAAATTTCTAAATACCAAAGCAGATTAAGAGGAGTAGAGTTAAAAATAGCAAAAAGACTTATTATACTTGCTCCTAAATATCCTGAAAAAAATTTAAAAGATTTATTTATTTTAATGTACAGAAACTCAATTAAACAACTTGAAAAATCACAACAAAAAGTCATATTAAAAATCAATAAGTTATCAAACGGGTTAGAAGGTCAGACATTTTTAGCGGTAAAAAAAGATATAACTTTTGTTTCAAGACTTTTAAGAAAACGAAAGAACACACAAACATTTAAAAGAAAAACTTTTATAGCTGGCTTTTATAAATTATTAGCGGAAGAAGAAAATGAAAGAAATAAAAAAATTCTTGAAATAATTTCATTAAAAGCCAAAAAGCTTCCGACATCAGGAAACAGCATTGATGCTTTCATAGTTAAATATCACCGGCGAAGTATGGAAGAAATTGCTCAAAGATTATTGGATTCATCACTTGCGAGTACAGAACATATTATGCCCAGAGCAGACGGTGGAGTAAATGACCCGTCAAATTATCTTGTACAATGTAAATACTGCAATAACGAACGCAGTTCAATGAGTTATCGTGACTGGTTAAAAAGACATCCTGAAATGAAAAGAAATATTCAAATTTACATGGATAAAGTTATTAATTTAATTGTTGATAAAAAAATTCAAAATCACGACTTTTATCCGCTTGTTGTTAAATCAACGATACTAAAAGAATCAGAAGGGCTATTGGATATAAGGATTTGCGGGATATTTAACTATTTAAGATTAAAATATCTTGCACACAAGCCAACATAAGAACCATGGTGTTATACGATATTAAAAACATTCTTATAAATGCAAATAACGATTGTTTTTTTTAGAAATAGGGCAATTTTTTTTTACAAGATGTTTTTATTATCGTATAACGGAAAAGTTTATTAATTATTTTGTAGTACATAAATTATCGAGGAGTTAAAAAATGGAAATTAAGAAGCTAACTTACACCCCTGAGCAAGCTGAAATTGCGATGACTAACTTCGTAAGAAGTGCGGCGTATGGAGCAACAAAAGAAGACACAAAATTGTCAATCATGGGTAAGTTATTGAGTTTAATGGGCAGAACCCAAAATGTTGAATTCACTACTGACGAAGCTAAAGTATTAGAAGATATTGGTTTAATGGCTGAATTACCTGCTGAAACACCAAAAGCAGAAAGCAAAAAAGATGCAGCACCTGCTAAAGTTACTACCCCAAAAGCAAAAGCAAAAAAAGATGCTACACCTGCTAAAGTCGCCGTTCAAAAACCAAAAGCAAAAAAAGATGCTGCAAAACCGGCAGTAGCAAAAACTCAAGTAGCACAAGCACAAAAAGAACCTGCAAAACCGGCAGTAGCACAAGCACAAAAAGAACCGGCAAAAGCTGTAGCAGAAAACAAAAAAGATACCACACCTGTAGCACAACCGGCAACAGCTCCAAAAGCCAATAAAGCACAAACTGTATATAATACACCATTGGCTAACTTAGGACTTAACTTAACAGATACAGACAAAAAGACTTATGATGTTTTAGTTAGAAATGTTGCAGAAAAAATGACAAGAAAAGATGATGGTTCATTAGATATTGATACCGTAAAGAACTTTACGTTGAAAGATATTGAAGAAACACGTGTTCTAACACTTGATAATCCTGAAACGTCACGAGTATTTAAAGATTTAAGAGATTTTGTATATGCACATGTACAAAATACAAAAGCAGAACCTAAAAAAGAATTAGTTGGTGCTTTATATCAAAATTATGCAAAATTAGATAAAGACGATCAGGCAAAATTAACAAGTGCAGTAATGACTCTTGCAAGAACATTACCACCAAAGAAAGATGGTTCGCCTAATACAGATATAGTTCAATTACTTTCAAAAGAAGGCATTGAAAAATCTATCAAAGCAAATCAAGAAACAATTAAAAAATATGATGATATGGTAGTTAACCAAGAACCAACGACCACTGAACAAGATAAAGCATGGAAAAATGCAAAAGTTGCTGTTGCACAATACAAAGAATTGCAAACTTTAGTTGAAAAATATTCAGGTAAATTCGATTATAATTTAACACCCGAATTAGAAAAAGCAAATGCAGCAATTAAAGCTGAACATGATGAACGTTGGGCAATTACTAACGGAGCAATCGCAGTTGGTGATGCAATCAGCAGCGGAGCAGGTGCAGTTGTCGGCGGAATTGCCGCAGGTGCTAAATGGGTTGATGATGCAACCGGTAATGCTATTTCAGGAACGATTAAACAAGGTAATGAAGAACTCGGCATTTCTCAAATGTTTGATGCAGCAGGCAAAGCTGATGACAGAGTTTGGGAATATGTAAAAGACGGCAAATGGTACGGTGCAAGAGCGGCAGCTCAATTAGTCGGTGAAGTTGGCGCACAAGCGACTGCGGTTACCGCAGCAACCGGCGAACATATTAAAAAATATCCTGAAATGGGCTTAAATGCTATTAACGATATGGAAGAAGGTGCAGTAAAAGAAGCTACTCAAAGTACGGCAGGAGTTGCTTTAAATGCGGTATCAGCAGTAGCAAATACCGTTAGCGGTATTACTAACTTAGCAAGTTGGGTATTAAAAGGCGGTGAATACACTAATGATGATATTGACAGAATCTCAGGTCAAACAGTAAAAGTAATCGCTGAAAAAATGTTAGACAAATCAGATGCAAACATTAAAAATATCAAAACATTAATTGATATTCGTCAACGTTTAGGTGTAAGTGATGAAGAATTCAAAAAATTATCATCAGATCAGGTTGAACAGTTAATTAAACAACGTGCTGATGAAAAAGTTATTTCAAGAGAAATGATGTTAATGGCTTATGGTCAAATTACAGGTGAAGTTACAGTTGACGAAAAAGGTAAATTAATCATAACAGACAAAACAGCAGGTCTTGATCAATTATTCAAAGCAGTAAATCAATTTGATAACATGATTGCTGATACATTAAATCTTCCAAGTTCAGCAACAGGATTACTTCACAAAGGTACACAATTACTTGGTGATACAGTATCAATTGATGATGACGATTCAGGCTTAGAAATAACAGGTAAAGTTGCTGCACAAGTTATCACAAGACCTGTTGATGCTGTAGCAGGAACAGTTGCAGGTGTTGGTGATGTTGCAAGTGGTTTACTAAAAGGTATTTGGGCATTAATTCCGGGCACCGAAACCACACTTGCTGATGCAGGTAATCAAATTCTTAAAGGTGCAAAAGGAACAGTAAGTGGCGGATACTGGGGAAAAGATGGTGATGAAGCCAAAGCCCTTGCTGATGCTCAGGCAAAACAAACTGCAGACAGAAAAGAAATTGCAAAAGCACATGATGAAGTTGCAAATCAAAAGGCAGAAGTTAAAACTCATACAGATAAAGTCAGAACTGAATTTGTTAATAAATTCATTGCCGAAAGCGGTGATAAATTATTAGATGATATTGTGCCAAAAGAAAGACAAGCAGAATTAAATGCAAACATTGAAAAAGTTGCTAATCAACAGTTAAACGGCTTTATATCAGCAGCAAAAGAAAGAGCAAATCAACCGGATATTACTCCTGAAGAAAAAGCTGAAGCCGAAGAATTAATCTTAACTCTTCAATGCTTAAAAGATACAAATAACGCAGATAACAAGAAAAAATTATTGGAATTGTACAAGAAAAATCATCCTGAAGATAAAGAAATGACTGCTGATAAGTTAGTTGCTGAAGCGAAAGCAGAAAACGAAAGATTGGTTAAAGAAAGCATTAAAGACGGCATTACTGCATTATTAAGAGCAGCAGCTAATAAAGAAGATGCAAAACGTTTGATGACTTTAGCAGAAAATGACGGTTTCTTAGGTAAAGATTCATCTTGGTTAAAAACTTTGGTTAATAAAATTGACCAGGCTTATGACCAAAACGAATTTGGCGAAGACCATAACGCATTCTTGAAATTCTTAGAAACAACTCTTTTAGACGGTGTAATCTTAGAAGTACCAAGACTTGTGTTCAAAGAATCCGTAAGCACAACCGATAAATGCTTATTGAGTATGATTTGTTTGAACTTCATCGGTTCATTAACTTGGATGGCTTCAGGTATTAAGAAAGCTGCTAAAGGTACTAAAGAAATGTATAATGCCGATAATAACCCTGCATTAAATGCATCAGGCTTGGGTAAAGTTATGGGTGGTACAGCACAAACAGCACTCGGAGTATTATTACCGAAGATTGATTGTTGTTCTCACGTAATTTTAGGGAAACACAAATTCATTGATAAATGGATGGGCGAAGATATTTGTTGCCACCACCATCACCACGTAGCGGCTAAACCTCAACCTATTAAACCGCCATGCCCACCTCCAAAACCACCGGTTGATCCATGTCCTTGGATTTCAGACCCTACATTAGGCGGTGCTGAAATCGGCGGAGAAGCTATAATTGAAGGAAGCACGGTTGTTGTACCTGAAATTGTAGAAGCAGCAGAAATTGCAGGTGAAGCAATCATAATATTATAATAATTAACAAACACAACAATGAAACACTCTCTTGAATAAAGAGGGTGTTTCTGCTTTTATAGACTCATGCCTGCAACGTATCCTGTTGACCAGCAGTTTTGCAAATTATATCCTCCGCAAAATCCGTCTATATCAACCACTTCTCCGCAGAAAAACAAATTCTTAATAATTTTAGACTCCATAGTTTTAGAATTAATTTCTTTTAAATCAACTCCGCCGGATGAAACAATAACATTATCTTTTAAAGCACCTGTAACATTAATATTTAATTCGGTTAAAATACTTTCTAAAATTTTTCGTTCATCCTTAACTATTTCATGACAAAATTTATCATTCAAATTACTCTGTTCCAATACAATTTTTACCAAAGATTTAGGCATGAATTCCGCTAATAATGTACTAACTTTCTTTTTAGAATTATTATTTAACAAATCCTGCAAATTAAAGTTATCATCTTCAACAAATTTCAAACTGATTTCAAGAGGATTGTCGTAAGAATATTCTTTATTTAAAAATAAAGAAG
>JAKSUS010000082.1 GCA_024408745.1 Candidatus Gastranaerophilales bacterium
CATATCTTGGTGTAATTGTAAAATATTATAAATCAACATTATTTACAACAGTTTCAATATCTTCATCAAAAATTTTTAATTCATCATTCGTTAAATAAACAAGATATTCAATATTTCCTGCAGGACCTGTTATTGGTGAAAAAGTTAATTTTTGAGCATTTAACCCTATTGATGAAGCAAAATCAATAACATTTTTTATAACCTGAACATGAACTTTTTTATGTTTTACAACACCTTTTTTTTCAATAAATTCTCGTCCTGCCTCAAATTGAGGTTTAATAAGCGCAACGATTTCAAACTTTTCGGGTTTTAAAAAGTTCTTAATGTTTTCTAAAACTCTTGTTATTGAAATAAAAGATAAATCCATTGCGCAAAAGTCGCATTTTTCTTCATCTTCGCTATCAAAAACCGCTAACAAATCACAATTTTTAATATTTGTTCGCTCAATGGTTTTTACTCTTTCATCCTGTCTTATTTTCCAGGCAATTTGCCCATATCCGACATCAACGGCATAAACTTTCTTTGCATTATTTTGTAGCATACAATCAGTAAAACCGCCTGTTGAAGCACCTGCATCAAGACAAATTTTATCTTTCAGATTGATTTCAAAAGTTTTTATTGCTTTATCAAGTTTTAAACCGCCTCTGCTGACAAAAGGAAGTGTTTTAACTTCAATTGTTAAATCTTTTTCAATATCAAAAGTTGTTGAGGCTTTTAAGATTTTTTCTCCGTTAACTTTAACATCGCCGGCTAAAATCATAGCCTGTGCTTTTGACTTGCTTTCTGCAAAATTTCTGTCTGTTAAAATTTTATCAATTCGTTCTTTCATTGTCTTTCTGATTTTTATTATTAAAATTACTCTAAACAGTTGATTTTTTCATTATATACTTAAAGTTTTCAAAAATAAAGCCGAAAATATAAATATGGGAGCAAAAGGAAGATAGAAGTTGTACAATAACGTTATAATACAAAATCCATACAAACCTTATATACCACCGCCAAAGAAGAAGGTGGCAAATAATAATGAGGAAAAACAACCTTCTAATCAGGGGCATGTTGTTACGCCTAATAATTATTCTCAAGGTAATAATCAACAACAAAAGCCTGCTACTGATACTTTTACCGGAAGTAATTACAAGCCTGCAACAATCAATATAAAGCAGGTTTTAATTGATTTTCATTCAACTTTAAATGCAATTGGGGCATCAGAAGAAGTTGAAGAAGAAGTTAAAACATATCTTTCTTTGGTTGAAAATCAATCAAAAAAAGATAAACCTAATAAGAAAATGATTATTTCGGATTTGAAAATTGCTGCTGATGTACTTGATGCATATATTACAGATGCTCTTAACAAGCCGTCAAAAGTAGTTAAGGATTGGGTTGATGCGCTTTTACTTCAAAACATAGACTTTAAATCTGATGAAAGTATTACAAAAGGTGCTTTTGAAAGTATAACAGGCGAACAGTCACAAACTGCAAAAGTTGCAGAGAAAAGATTAGCGGAAAAAGCCTTAGGAGCAAATAAAGAAATCGAAGCAAAAGAAGAAGTTATAACTGACACGTTTGAAATACAAGAAGAACCTATTCAAGAGCAAATTCAACAAAATTCACAAATTGATGAATTAATTTTAATTGCAACTAACAAAGATGTTTCTTCAAAAGAAGCGTTAAAATCACTTTCAGAAGCATTTACAATTGCGCAAAAAGAAGAAAATAAGCCTGCAATTGCAAAAATATATTTTGAAATTGCAAAAATTCAAAATAAAGAAAATAATCTTCCGCAAGCTCTTGATTGTTTACATGCTTCAACAGTTTTAGCCTATACACTTAATGATAATAATTTGAAAACAAAAACTCACAAAACAATGGGAAAAATTTATGATGATGCAGGATTAACTGATGTTGCTTTGTCGCATTATTTTACTTCGTTAGGTTTTGACGGAGAACTTGATGATACTGATAATCAGGCCGATACACTTATTTCTGTCGGTAAAATACATTCATCCGAATATGCAAAAGATGATGCTATTGATTGCTTTAAAGATGCTTTAGAACTTGCAAAAGTCAAAAAAAATGTATCAATTATGGGAAATGTTTTTTATAATACGGGAAAAACATTTAAACAATCAGGTGAAAACGATAGTGCATTAAAGAACTTTAAACAAGCCGCAATACTTTCACAAAAATCAGGTGATAACGGAAGTCTTGCAACTGTTTATGAAGAAGCCGCTGATTTGATGTCAGATATGAGTTTTGCAAATCGTGCAGTTGATTTATATAAAAAGTCTTACAGGATTGCGGAAAAACTTAATGATGAAGATGCTTTAATCCGTATCAGAGGAAAAATTAAAGCATTAAGGTAGTAATGTTCTACATAATATAAATTATCAGAATCTTTTTGTTTAATAGCAATATTTTTGATTTTGCCCCATTTCTTTTGGCGCAAAAGAAACGGGGCGCAAAGAAAACATGTGCGTGATTTCTTTTTTCTTTTCGTACTTTTCTTTTTTCTTTATTCGCGCAATACAGTAAAGAAAAAAGAAAAGTACAAATCCAAAACGAAGTTTTACCAAAATTAAAATGTTTCAAGTATATAATAAGATTCTGATAATTTATATTATGTACGAGTTTATTAAATTTTGTTAAATATATAGAAAAACTAAAATACTAAGTTATAATGGAAATAATAGTAAAAGAGTTTTTTATAAGAATAATATGCATAATTTTATAAAACAGTTGAAGAAAAAGATATTAATCATGCTGAGTCGAGTTAATTATCACTTTAATATTTGGTGCAAAAAGTTGCACCCTGCAAAACTATTCACCTGTTCACCTGTAAACTTTAAACATAATCCTTCAACCCTTCAACTTTTCAACCCTTCAACTAATAATGCTTTTACTCTCGTTGAAACTATTATGACCTTGTTTATTGTTGGTATAGTTATAACTGCTTCAATAATGGTTTTTACCGGTAAACATACTGCTAATGTCGTTAATAATACAAGTGGTGCTTGGCAACCATGTGCAAGTGCCAGATATGCAGGACTTTGTACAAACCAACCTGTTGTTTTGAATCCTGCAAGTATTGCTAATATCGATAATAAAAATTTTTCGCAATTTAATGGGGCTAATATTGAAGATACACTTTATAGTCTTGTCTTAGGTCTTGATGCAAGTAATTATTTAAGAGAATATTTTGCTACGGAAAATAAAGGTGTAAAAATTACTAATCATGTAATCAGAACAGAACGTGCTACTATAGATGGGACAATATATAACAATTTTTATATTTCATCGGCAAGAGATGGTGCTGATTGGATATTCCCCAATGGTACCATAAGTCATGATCCTTCTGATAATGGTATTTATTCTAATGTGTTAATAGGAAATATTACGCTTGATAGTGCCAGCGCGAATTGCCACAATAATGTAATAATTGGAAATAATATAAATGCAAACGGAAACGTAAATTATGATACAGTTTTGGGAAATAACAATATAATTACGGGAAAAGATGCCACTTTTATTTTTGGTAATAACAACAGAATAAATGTTGATGATTCTTCGACGCGATATTATACTCTTATTGGGGATAATATAGAAGCAAAGAAACAATATTCTTTATTAATAGGGCAAAATTTAAATGCTCATCAAATTCAAATAGGAAATAATTTATATGCTGATAAATCCGGAGGAAATTATACTCTTACCTTTGCTGATGATGTAACAATTAACGGACAGGTTCTCGGTGTTGCAATGGTTCCTTCAGATATAAGATTAAAAAATATAAAATCTTATTATAATAAAGGCTTGAGAGAAATTTTGGAACTTGAACCGGTTACTTTTTACTATAACAACGATAAAACAGCAACTGAGCAGGTCGGTATAATTGCACAGGATTTAAATAAAGTTTTTCCGGAAGCAGTTACAAGGATGCCTAACGGATATTTTGGTGTAGATACAACCCCGGTATTTTTTGCAAGTGTTAATGCCCTAAAAGAAATTAACAGACAAACAGTTGCAGAAGGACAACGTGCGAATGACTTGGAAAAAGAATTATTAAGTCTTGAGAAAGAGATTAGCGAATTAAATAGTTGTAAAGCCAATTCGTTCTTTGGCAAAATTAAATGTTGGTTTATTAATATGTTTAATATGATTGGAGGGCTGTTATAATGTATAAAAATAAATCAGCCGTAACTTTAATTGAAACGTTGATAAGCCTTACGATTGTTGGGATTGCTTTGGTTGCACTTTTACCTGTCGTAACGGTAAAAAAAGCCTCAACTGTAACGGATTACGGGAATATATATTGGGATAATTCTAAAAAATTCAATGATATTGCAAAGACTCCATATCTTTGTCCCGCAACCAATATCCCTGCTCCGCAAATAGTCTCAATAGGCGGTGGTAACCAAAATGCAATTCTTCAAAATGGCATTGTTAATCCAGGTAGCCCCGCACAAAATACTAATTTTACAATATATAATCAAGGCTTGGGGAATTCGGAAAACTTTCCGCTTTCTGTAACGAACCTGTTAACCTGGAATGATTCAACAATAAGAAGTTTATCAGCAAACAGTTTGTTTATCGGCAGCGAACAACATAATATACAGGCTTGGGATTTTGCTTCAAGTGCTATGAATAATCATATTGGCTACAAAAATAACTTGTATTTAAATGCTGATGGTGCAAATACTTTTATCCTTGTTCAAAATACCGATACTGATCAAGAACTTCATTTGGCGAATGACGAAAGATATTATTCCCTTGAGCCGATTGAGGCAAAAATATATTATGATGATGCACATAGCCTAAGTGCTAATACGGATATAACTTCCTCTTTATCAACTATAAGGTTGGAAAATAATGAATATATGCATTTAAGCACACCAACTGTGGGTGGCAGCACTTTTATGCATATTGGTATAGGTAAAAATGCTGTTAAAACTTATTCGCAAGAAAGTGATATTATAGCAATTGCAAATAAGCGTAATGCTGCCGATAAAATATTTAGCTCTGATTGCGGGATATCCGGTGGTGCAGGAGTAACCGGTGAACCTTGTAAACGTACAGACTTAGTAATTGGCAGCAGATATAACGGTGAAGATATAAATCATTATAATGTCCCTGAAGATTGGGTTATTCACCACTATCCTGCTGTTGCTCCTGCGACTGGTATGTTTACAATCAATGCTCCTACCGTAAGCTTCCCATCTATAACAGTTGCAAAAGTAGTTTTACCGAGTGACAGAAGATTAAAAACTATTCTTTCTCAATATAAAAAAGGCTTAAAAGAGTTATTAAAAATTAATCCTGTTGAATTTGTGTATAAAAAAGACGAAAAGAAAGAGCATCATATCGGTGTGATTGCGCAGGATTTGAGAAAAGTTTTTCCCGAAGCTGTTGAACAAAATCCGCAAACGGGGTATTTCATGGTGGGAACAGAACCGATATTTTACGCGATGATAAATGCTATCAAAGAATTACATTTGAAAAATCAGGAATTAAAAAAACAAAATGATGAACTTGAACAAAAAGTTATAAAATTAAGAAAAATTAGAGATGAACTAAAAGCATCTCAAGGAGGTGTTTTATGAAATTAAAGTCAGCTTTTTCTCTGATTGAAGCAATGATTATTTTGATGCTGATA
>JAKSUS010000083.1 GCA_024408745.1 Candidatus Gastranaerophilales bacterium
CTCCTTCCCCCTCAAGGTGGAAGGATAATCGGTGCAAAAAATTGCACCCTACAAATTACTTTTACTTATACTTTAAAAAAATCCTTGCTTATTGTAAAGTATAGATAAGTATATGTTGTAAAGTGAGAGAAAGGGTTTAAAATGTTAAGAGCAGGTATTGTAGGCTTACCTAATGTCGGAAAATCGACCTTATTTAATGCTTTGACTTCTTCAAAAAATGCCGAATCGGCAAACAATCCGTTCTGTACGATAGAACCGAATGTCGGTGTCGTTATTGTGCCTGATGAAAGGTTGCAGGTTTTAGCAAATTTATGCAGTTCAAAAGAAATTATTCCTACCGCTATTGAGTTTTGCGATATTGCAGGTTTGGTTAAAGGTGCAAGTCAGGGCGAAGGTTTAGGAAATAAATTTTTGCATCACATCAGAGAAGTTGATGCTATTATTGAAGTTGTAAGATGCTTTGATGATGCAAACACGGTTCACGTTAACGGAAAAGTCGATCCGATTAGCGATATTGAAGTTATTAATATGGAACTTGCTCTTGCTGATTTGGCTTCAATAGAAAAAAGATTAGAAAGAATTTCTAAAAATATTAAAGCAGGCGAAAAAGCGGCTTTAATAGAAAAAGAAATGATTGATAAGGTTCAAAAATTCTTAGAAGACGGTAAATTCTTTACCGAAAACGATTTTACGGATGAGCAAAAACCTTACTTGCACGGTTTACATTTATTATGCGCAAAACCGATAATTTATGCGGCTAATGTTTCTGAAAATGATATTGCAACTTCTAACGATTATGTTAAGCGTGTTGAAGAATATGCAAAAAATCAAAATGCTCAGGTCGTTATTATTTCTGCTCAAATTGAAGCAGAGCTTGTCGAACTTGATAAAGAAGAAGCAAAATCATATCTTGCCGATTTAGGTGTTGAAAATTCGGGAACTGAAAGAATGATTAATGCCGTATATGATTTACTCGGTTTAAGAACATTCTTTACCGCCGGTGAAAAAGAAACAAGAGCATGGACAATTCCTGCAGGTGCAAAAGCACCTCAGGCAGCAGGTGTCATCCATACCGATATGGAAAAAGGCTTTATCAGAGCAGAAGTTACAGGATATAAAGATTTTGTTGAATCGGGTTCGTACACAGTTGCAAGAGATAAAGGTTTAACAAGAATAGAAGGAAAAGATTATGTTGTTGAGGACGGCGACCTTCTTCACATAAGATTTGCAAATTAAATGTTCTATTTTTTTTAAATTAATATTATAATAATAAATATAGATAAATAAGATAATAACATGTCAGTTACAAAAGATAATCAGGATAATAAAAAATTAAAAGAGTTAGAGTCAAAAATTATTTCTTTGAGTAAGAATAATAAACTTGAAGATGCAATTGACGTGTGCAAAAACGCAATTGAAGCTTATCCGACTAATGCTAAATGGCATATCCATCTTGGCGATATCTATATTAAAAAACATCAAGATATTTATAATATAAGACAATTTGTTGATGAAGCAATTACAGAATATCAAATTGCCTTAGAAAATAACTACGACTCTGCAAGTGCACATTATAAAATTGCTTTTGCTCAATACTTAAAAGGTGAAATTGATAAGGCTTTAAATCAGATAAATATAACTATTAAAAATAAGCCCGATTGCAGAGATGCATATTATTTAAAAGCAAAGATTTTATTAAAAAAAGATGCTATTCAGGAAGCATATTATAACTTGTTATTATCTATAAAATACAGTCATTGCAATAACGCAAGAGCACATTATCTTGCATTTATTGCAAGCAGAATAATGTATCCGAATTTCGTTTTAAAATATCCTCTCGGCGTATTGTTCCAGCGTATAAGACACAATGTTTCAATGTTTTTGCAGTTAGCGTTTGATAAAGAGGCAATAAAAGCAGTACATAACAAAATTAAAAATCTTATTGCTTTTTATCCGACATTTTTAAAAGGTGCATATTTGGAAAGAATCGGTTCTGTTGATGCGGCGATTGAATTGTATGTTGATAAAATTGAAGATGCTCCGGGATTTTTGGATTTATACATTATTCTCGGTAACGCTTACAGAATGATTGGTAAATACGAAGAAGCAATTAATGAATACAGAATGGCAATTTGGCATGATCCGTTGAATTTGATTGCATATAAAGCACTTTGCCAACTTTATGAAGAAACAAACGAATTTGATAAAGCAATAGAAACTTATAAAAAATTAATTGAATTACAACCAAGATTTCCTATTCTTTACAGTAATTTGGGGAATATCTTATACATGAAAGGTGATATTGATGAAGCTATTCAATATTACCAAATGGCTATAAACTTAAATCCGAGTAACGAATGGACAAGTTTGGTCGCGCAAATGCTTGCACATGTTCAGCATGAAGCAAAACAAAATTATGATGCCGCAATCAGTGCTTATCAAAGTGCACAACAACTTAATCCTAATGATATGGAAACTTATATTAATTTAGGAAGCGTTTTCTATGATAAAGGCGATTATGCAAGTTCGCAAATGGTTTATCGCTTGGCATTGGAATTAGACCCTACAAACGCAAGATTACATTGTAATTTAGCATATTTATTGTGGGGTAAAAATGAAATTGATGAAGCAATGAAAGAATATAAATTAGCAATAAAATTTGACCCTGATTATGATATTGCTCATAATAACTTAGGTGTTTTATATTTAGATGATTTAGGCAAGGTTAAAGAAGCAATTGAATGCCTTGAAAAATCAATTAAAGCTAATCCCAATTATGCGTTAGGATATTATAATTTAGGACGTGCAATGGTCGTTTGCGGTGATAAGATGGAAGCAGCAAGGCTTTATCAAATTGCTTTAGATATAAATAAAATAACAAATGAAATTGACCCTGCGGAAATTCAAGACCACCTGAACGATTTATTTGAATAAGTTTGTATTATAAAATAAAAATTTATTGGAAATATAAATTTATAATGTGCTAATATATATTTATAAACCATTTGGAAACGAGGAATTAAATAATGAATAAGAAATCTATTTCAAAAATATGTTTGATAATAATATTAATTGTTTCAATTTTTATTTTTAAATCTGATGCTTTTGCATATACTCCGCAATCACTTTATGACGAAGTGTGGAAGTTAGTTTATGCAAAATATGTTGATCAGACTAATAACGGTCAGGTTTGGCAAATGTGGCGTCATAAATATGATGACAAATTGCAAACAGATGAAGATGCTTATGTCGCAATAGATACTATGCTTGCAAGTTTAAATGACCCTTATACAAGATTTTTGCCACCGAGTGAATTTGAAGAAGAAGGAAATTCAATAAGCGGAACGTTAAAAGGTATCGGAGTTCAAATAAGTGTTAAAGACGGAAAACTTCTTGTTATAGCACCGATTGAAGATACTCCGGCTGCAAAAGCAGGTTTAAAAGAAAATGATTATATTGTTGAAATTGACGGCAAAAGTACAAAAGGTATGACCGTTAAAGATGCAGCCGATAATATTAAAGGTGAAGAAGGAACAATTGTTAAACTTTTAATCAGACGCGGAAATGTTGATAAAGTTTATGCAATTCCGAGAGCTGAAATAAAGTTAAAATCAATTTCAACTATACCTCCTAATAAATTCCCGCTTAATTATAATGTAGGTTATATAAGATTAAGTACTTTTATGAACAAAAGTGCAACAACAGAATTTTCTAATGCACTTATAAAATTAAAAGATAAAAAAGGTTATATTATTGACCTTCGTTCAAATCCGGGTGGCTTATTAGCAAATGCAATATACATTTCGGATATGCTTTTAAACGGTGGTACAATCGTTAGTACGGTTGACAGAGATGGTTACAAAGAAGACACAAAAGCAGCAAGAAAAGTTTCTACAACTAAACCGATAGTCGTTTTGATTAACGGCGGAAGTGCGAGCGCAAGTGAAATTTTAAGCGGTGCTCTAAAGGATAACGGCAGAGCAACTTTAGTTGGTGAAAAAACTTTTGGTAAAGGTTTGGTTCAGGAAATAAATAAACTTTCAGGCGGAAGCGGATTAAATATTACAACTCAAAGATATTTAACTCCAAACGGAACGGATATTCATAAAAAAGGTATTACCCCTGATGTTCAGGTTGTTTTAACAGAAGAAGATATAATAAAAGGACGAGATCCTCAACTTGATAAAGCACAGGAAGTTTTAGTAAAGAAAATTACCGCACAAAATAATATTGCAAATAAGAAATAATTAAATAACAATACAGCTTTTCGGTAGATATATCGTAAATACTGAACCTTTTTTAGGTGTTGAAGCGACTTCGATTTTTCCTTTATGTGCTTCTATGATTTTTTTAGCAACATATAATCCTAATCCTGTTCCTAATCTTCTGAATTTTTTTGCATAACTTACATATTTATCAAAGATATGCGTTAGCTTTTCTTTAGACATTCCTATCCCTGTATCTTCTATTTCTATTTGTATAAAATCATTTTTAATACAAGTTGATATTATTACGGAACCGTTAGCATTATTAAATGTTATAGCATTAGATAATATATTGGATATTGCTCTTTTTAATTCTAATTTATCTGCAGAAATATTTATATCCATGTCTAAGTTCAATGTATAAATGACATTTTTCTCATCAAATAGACATTTAAAATCACCTGTACAATTTTTAATAAATTCATTAAGTAAAAATGTTGTTTTATTTAATTCTACCTGCTCATTTTCATATTTGTATTTAGCAAGAAGCGTATCTAACATACTCATCATAAATTTATTAGAATTTAAAATTTCAGCAATTATTTCATTTTGTTCTTGTGTAAGTTTCCCAAAACGATTTTTTAAAAGCAGTTCCAAAGATAAAATATTTGCTCTTACGGGTGTTTTCAAGTCATGCGTCAATGTTGCAATAAAATTATCTTTCTGTGCCTGTATCTCTTTTTGTTCTGTTATATCTTTCAAAATTATTATGTACCTGTCTATTATATTTGAATTATTAAAGTGCTTTATTATTTTGCTTTCTAAAACTCTTTCATGAATTTTGTCTTTTACTTTAACAAAATAACTTTTCTCATCAAAAAAATCATCAGGCAATTGTATAATTCCCTTAACTTTATTTATAAAATTTTCACCTGTAAGATTATCATTATCAAATAAATTTGAAAATTTATCGGAATAGGATATAATTTGCTTTTTATAATCAAGAACAATAATCATATCATTAGAAAACAAGTTAATATTTTTTATAAAGAAATCTTGAAAATCATAATCAGCAACAAAATTACTTATATTATTTTTGCCGTTAATAATTGATAATTCTACAGCCATATTCATTCTCCCGATGTTAAAAATACTTCCGATGTTTTAACATGTTACAAAGGATTTTATATATTAACAATTAGACAGTCGGGTAATATAAAATTTAAACATAAATTTATTTGTTAGTAACTATTTATAAAATAATGGCAATTATTTTAAGTAATTTTTTTTTATATATATAAGGATAGTTAAAATCGGGATTGGCATGGACAACAAGGAAAATATCGAAGAACAAGAATTTGAAACAGTTAGCAAAAGCCCTATTCTTATTTCTTTA
>JAKSUS010000084.1 GCA_024408745.1 Candidatus Gastranaerophilales bacterium
GGTGGCGAAGAAAAAGCTAATAGTGTTTGTTTACAATACAGAGGAAGAATTCATTTGGAATATTTAAATAATGAAAAATATTCTCATATAGCAGATTTTAAAGACGAACTTGCTAAAATATATAATTTAAGAAATGATGAAAATCTTACTTCATTAATTAACGGTGATACAATTCTCTTAAAACAACAAGGCGGCGATAAGGCAAGAGGCGTAATAGGAATGTACCGTTATAATGATAAAGATGATGTAATTATCCTTATTCATAACGCAGGATTTAATTCTTCACGCAATTTTGACGAAAACAAATCAATTACAATAAATAAAATAGATTTATCTGCCGGAAAAGCAACTTATGTAGCAGAACAAACATATGACAAAGGGGAAGTTCAGGTAGGATTACCCGAAGGTAAACAACTTGAAGAAAATACAATATATGTTGATGCTTTAGACGAAACAAAAGAATATATTGTTGAAGCAGACGGTAATATATATGCTATGGATAGTTCCAATATCAATCTTGAACATACCGTAACAATTTTAAAGAGAAAAAACAAATAAAATAAACCATTTTCTGTATGTCATATTTGCTAAATATGTTAAAATAAAATTATGAATATTCGTAAATTTATAATTATTTTAATATTATTTGCTTTTATCTTCATACCATTTGCATCAAATACTATTGCAAAAGAGAAGAAGAAAAAGACCGTAAGAACTGTTGAAATTCAAACAAAAGATGAAATGATTTTGACGGGTACTTTAACCATGCCTGAAAGTGCAACCGTTAATGCAAAAGTGCCACTTGTTATTTTACTTCACTCTTTGGGAAGCAACAGATTAACATACACAACATTATCCCAAAATTTAAAAGCCAAAAATATTGCAGTACTTGCTTTGGATTTAAGAGGGCATTACCAAAGCACAACTAAATTAAGCGGTAAAAAGTCTTATTGGCAAAACTATTCAAATAAAACCTTTGCCAAATATCCTGATGACATTATAACTTCAATTGATTATATACGAAATAATCATGTAGCAATTGATGTAAACAGAATCGGTATTTTAGGTGCTGATGTAAGTGCAAATGCCGCTGTAATTACAGCAAATAAAAGGAAAAAACAAGTAAAAGCAATTGCTTTAATTAGTCCAAGTATGTCATTTAAGGGATTGGCACCCGCACAAGCACTTTTAAGTTATGGTAATCATCCTATATATATTATTGTTGCAAAAAATGACGTAAAACATTATAAAGACGGACAATTGCTTGCAAAATATGCATCAGGGAAGGTAAATTTTGTTACAACTCAAAAAGGCGGCACCGGGGATAATATTTTGAAAGCAAATCCTAATTTGAATGTAGCATTAGCAGATTGGTTTAAAAACAATTTATAATTAAATTAAGTTTTCTTTAATTGCTTTCACAGCAACTTGTGTTCTGTCATCAACAAGCATTTTTTGGATTATATTGCATACATGCGCTTTTGCTGTATGCTCCGAGATTTTTAAATGTGTTGCAATTTCCTGATTTGATTTACCATCAACAATAAGCTTTAAAACTTCATACTCTCTTTCCGTCAAATTTGCATGATTAGCTTTAAATTCCGAACGGGAACCGTTTTTTATATTATTCCCATTTTTTACGAAATGCGCAATATTAGGATCGAACCAAACGGCTCCGTCTTTAACAGAACGTAAAACCATTACAAGATATTCTGTTTTAATATCTTTTAAAGCATACGCATTTGCGCCTGCTGCAATTGCGTTGTTAACTTCACTTTCATCACTATGCGAAGTTAATATTATAATTTTTACGCTCTTATCAAAATCCTTTATCATTTTCGTTGCCTTTATACCGTCTAATTCAGGCAAACCTATATCCATTAAAACAACATCAGGCTTTAATTCCTTTGTTAATTTAACTGCATCTTTGCCATTTTCGGCTTCGGCAATAATATCTAAATCATCATAATCCTGGAATATCGATTTTAATCCCACTCTCATAAGTTTATGATCCTCGGCCATTAAAATTTTCGTTTTTTCGCTCATTTTATACTCTCCTTGTTATTTATAAAATAAACGTTTAACAACTTCTTTTCATTACCCTTTTATTTGTTAAAAGCATTATTAAATCATATGTAAATTTAATTTAGTTTTTACTAGCACAAAAAATTATTATACGTTTTTATATATTTGAATAATCGAAGGAAAGCATATGCAAATATTAAATGTTAATTATAATACAAATTTTGGAAAATCATATATAATGAATACTGGGTTAAATAAAAACATGAAAACAAATTCTTTAATTAACAATGACAGATTAACTGATACATTTATAAAATTAACCAAAATTGATTCAGGTTCAAAAGAAGAATTAGCTGATAAAAGAACACCAAGCACAGATTCTCAAAAAAATATAGCTAATATACTAAAAAATGAATTAGAGCAAATTGGTTTATCTGATGTGGATATTGATAAAAATTGTATTGTAACAGCAACTTTAAATTCAAATTTACAAAAATCTTCTAAAACAATTGGTTTAATTGCACACTATGATACAAGTGAAGCTGCACCAAATAGTAACGTAAAACCTTTAATCCATTCATATACAGATGGGGATATAATTTTAAAAGATGGTACTGTAATTTCACAAAATGACCTATTACCATATAAAAATCAAAAAATTATAACATCAGACGGGACAACTCTTTTAGGTGCAGATGATAAAGCCGGTATTGCAGAAATATTAGAAGCAGTAAGAGTATTTACAGAGAATCCTGCATTAAAACATCCAACTATAAAAATTGCTTTTACTCCGGATGAAGAAACAGGAATGGGAATTTCCAAGTTTAATATTAAAAATTTCAATGCTGATGCAGCGTATACCATAGATGGTGGTGCGCCGGAATCAGTTGAGAATGAAACATTTAATGCTTTTAACCCGGAAATAATTATTAAAGGTAAAACTGTGCACTGTGGACATGCAAAAAATAAAATGATTAATTCGATTGATATAGCTTGTTATATTGCTTCTCAATTACCTGATGATGAAAAACCACAAACTACTGAAAACAGACAAGGGTATTATCACATAGATTCTATTTCAGGTGATGTTTCCGAAACAAAAATGAAACTATTGGTACGAGACCATGAATATAAAAAAGCAAAACAAAGAATAAAATACCTTAAAACACTTATAAATAAAGCAAAAAAAATATACGGTTGTGAAATTGAATTTAAAGAAAACAAACGTTATTTAAACATGAAAGAATATATTGATAAATATCCGGAAGTTATGGAGTACGCAATTAAAGGTATTACTTTATCCGGTTTAACCCCAAAATGCGAAGTTATTAGGGGTGGAACTGACGGTTCAGAACTTTCTCGAAGAGGTTTACCTACACCAAATCTCGGGGCAGGCGGAGTAAATTTTCATTCTAAATCTGAATTTTTACCTATTAATAATTTAGTTAAATGTTGTGAGAATATTATTAATATAATTCAATGCTGGGCTGATAATTAAAATTAATTTAATTATTATATTTGTACATTGATTTGTTTTTTGTATTAACTCAATTATATTTTATACATATCGTTAATGACTTTTTCGTATTTGTCGAAAACAACATTTTTTCTGATTTTTGCTGTAAATGTCATTAAACCGTTTTCAATTGTGAAACCTTCTTTAACGAAACGAATTGCACCTAAACGTTCAAACGGTCTGTAATTTGGACGCGATGAAAGTCTTTCGTTCAATTCTTTTAATAACATTTTCTTAAATGCAGGATCTTGTTCTGCTGTTGCTTCTTTTACACCGTTTTCTTGTGCCCATTTTGTAACTGCATCTTCATCAGTTTTAATTAAAGCACCCAAGCAACTCTTATCCTGACCGACAAGTACGATTTGTTTAACATAATCGCTCATTGTACAAGTTTGTTCTAAAACATCAGGTTCAATATTTTCACCGTTTGAAAGTACAATAATATCTTTTGCACGACCTGTTAAAGTTAAGAAATTATCATCACTAACCCAACCTAAGTCACCTGTTATAAACCAACCTGTTTTTAATAAAACTTTGTCAGTTGCTTCTTTGTCCTTATAGTAACCTTTCATAACCTGAGGACCTTTTGCAAGAACTAAGCCTTTTTTACCTTTTGGCATTAAGGTTAATTTGTCAGGATCAACAATTGCAATTTCAGTTTCAGGTAAAGGTTGACCCGATGTATAAAGTCTGTTACGCTCACGTTCTCTGCGTCTTACGGTTAAAATAGGAGCAGTTTCAGTTAAACCGTAACCTACAAGAATATCAACGTTCAGGGCATTAAAGAAATCTTCAACATAAGGTGCAATTGCACCGCCACCGGATACGAACATCGGGAATTTTCCGCCCATACCTTTTCTTATTCTTGAAAAGATTAATTCATTTGCTGATTTATAAATCGGATATAACCAAGTTACACTTAATGCACATCTTAATTTCAAGAATTTAGAAGGATTTGTAATATCTCTGTGATTATTTTCCAAAATATTTAAAGATTTTTTGTAATATTTAGAAAGATTTAAAAGTACATGGAATACTGTTTTTTCTAAATTTGATTTATTTTTAAGTTCTGACATAATGCTTTCGTAAATTGCTTCCAAAATTCTCGGAACTGCAACCATTAAATCAGGTTTGTATTTTTTCAAATCTTTTTTGAAGTTTCTGATATTTGTATAACAAAGTGTTCCACCACAGTAAACGAGATAATATTCAACGGTTCTTTCGTACATATGCCAAATAGGAAGAACATTTAAAATACTGTTTCGCGGTTTAACTTCAATTTCTGTATGAATATTGAATAATTGACTTGTTAAGTTGCCGTTTGTAAGCATAACACCTTTGGGTTTACCGGTTGTACCTGAACTGTAAACCAAAGTCGCCAAATCATCAGAGTTTAATTTTACGGGTTCAAATTCTTTGCCGTTAGCTAATTTTAATAAATTATCAAATGTATATAAAGGAATGTCTATACCTTTTAAATCGCTGATATCTTCTCTGCCCATATAAACAACAAATTTAGCTGATTTTTCTTGTAAATATTCATATATATTTAAAATAAGTGCTTTGCTATCCGTAAATAAAGCAGAGCAATCGCTGTGTTCATAAATATATTTTAATTCATCTAACGGTGCAGCAGAACTCCTAACAGCATTAACACCGCCACATTTCATAATTGCCTGATCGCAAATCATCCACTTTGCTGAGTTTTCACTAAAAAATGCGACATGAGTGTTCTTTTTGATGCCTATATTTTGCAATGCTGTTGCAGCAGTACAAATCATTTTGTAAGCATCCTTGTAAGTTAATCTCATTTGATTGTAATCATCTTTAATTGCGATGTTATCGGCATATTTTCTTGAAGATAATAACCACGCATCACAAATGGAATTCATTTCTTTTACGTTTTTTACTACAAACATGTGATTGTTTACGAATTTACTAATATCATAGTTATTATTCGTTTGATTTTGTTTCTTTTCATTAACTTCTTGCATTATCTTACCAACTACCTTTTCTTATCTATAGTATATATTTATCATAAAAACGAAACAA
>JAKSUS010000085.1 GCA_024408745.1 Candidatus Gastranaerophilales bacterium
AAAAGGCGAGGAAGAATAAGGAATTTAAGCCGTCATGAAAATATTTTCTCAGGGAATCAAAATCTCTGTCGCCGACAAATTTTGAAAACATTGGAAATAACGGTACAAGCATTGCAGTTATTAATATTCCACAAGGAAATTGAAAAACTCTGTTACCATAAGCAACTGCAGTCCAAGCACCTTCCTGCAATGAAGAAGTAAAGAACATATCAATATAAATATTTAATTGTCCTATTGTTGTTCCTAATATTGCAGGGAAAAGAATTTCGCCGATTTTCTTTATGCTTTTCGATTTACAATCTATTATGGGGAAATATCTGAATCCTGATTTAAAAAACACAGGGAGTTGAAAAATTAACTGCCCAAAACTTCCTGCTAATGTTGCCCAAACCAAAACATAACCGTTTTTATCAATCGGTGCAAAAGCTAAAGTTAAAATAACAACTATACTTAAAATAGCAGGACTTAATGACGTATAGAAAAATTCTTTGTAAACATTTGCAATTCCGTAAAATATCCCGATAATACCCCCGATTAAAATAATCGGTGTCATAATTCTTAAATGACTTGCCGCTAAACTTTGAAGTTCCGGACTTCCCTGTCCTGCAATAATTCCGATAATTTGCGGTGCAAAAAGCCAGAACAGAAGCGCCAAAAGCGTAAAAAATATTCCCGTCAAAGTTACAAAAGAATTGAAATCTTTGATAATTTTAAAAGACGGTTTTTCTTCAATATTTGGTATTAATTTTGAAAAAACAGCAACGGTTGCAGTATGAAAAGGTCCGCCTAAACCACCAAGCAAAATAATTGCAAGAGAGGGAAACTGAATTGCATAAAAATAAGCATCACTTACTAATGTTGCGCCATAAGCCTTTGCAACCATAATATCCCTGAAAAATCCTGCAAATTTGCTTAATACAGTTATACCGGCAATCATTAAACTGATTTTCAGTAAATTACTTTTCATTGCTACCTGCTAATTCAACGTAAAAATTAATCTTACTGTTAGGCAAATTTAATATACTGTTATCATAACCGACTAACTCAACAGTATTGATACCTTTTTTTATAAGTTTTGCTATATCAACCTGTCCTGATTTTTTATCAAAGTTTCCTGATGATAATAAAACTTCCTGACCGTTGATTTTAAAATTAACATCTAAAGGTTTATGCGAATAACTTAATACTAATTTTGCATTGTTGTTATCTGTATAAAAAGTTGCTTTGCAGTTTTGTAAATCTTTTAAGTTACATTCAACAGGATAAGAACCGATAGAAATTCCGGTATAATAATGCTTTAGAATTTCGTCATACTTGTAACCTGCTTTTGCCATTCCTAATGCACCGAACTGACTCAAACCAACTCCATGCCCGAAGCCTCCGCCATGAACTTTATAACCGATAAACTCACCTTTTGTATTAGCAAGTTTTTCAAATGCTATATTTGCACTCGGTAGCCATTGACCGTTTACTTCAAAAACTTTTCTTATGAAAATTTCTTTTGCAACAAGAAACACACCTTTATCTGTTGTAATTCTTACATACATTGCTTTTCCGCTAACTCCACGTTTAGGAACATCAATATTAACAACAGAACCAAATTCTGAGCGCTCTTTAATTTGTGGAGTAACAAATTTTGATGAAGAAAATTTTATTATATTTTTAGCCAAAATATTGTTTAAGTCTTCCAAACTCCAGGTATATTCCCATCTGTATTTAGGGGATGCATTTTCAAAGGATTTTGGAGTATCTGTATAAAATTCTCTTGCATTTTTTTCTCTTGATAAATCCATTCTGTAATTATAATCGGGAACTCCTTTTAAATACGGGATAGGTTCAGCAGGGAATTTTGTATCTATTCCGTTTTGAGAAAAAGCATTCTCATAGCTTTCGGTATGTCCGCCTGATGTTGATGAAAATAATGATAAAATAACTTTCCCGTCATATAAAGCAAATTGTCCCATTGTATCATTAATTGCCTTGTTTGCAATTTTATCGTTCGTATTAAAACCGTAATAAATTTGCGAACCGGTTGTATCGCAAACATCATAATCGCCTGTTTTATAACTTAAGTCACGATAAGCATAACCTCTTGCCGCAATTGCTTGTGCTTTTAGTGCTTCCAAACCGAAATATACAGGCATTTCATTTGGTACAACACCTTTCAGATAATCTTCAATTTCAATTATATTAATAAGTTTTAATTTTCCCGATTTTGATAAACCTACTTCAATATTTCCCGAATATGCAGCCGTTTTACTTGCTTTTGAAATATTTTGTAAGGTTATCGGAGCGGAATTTGTTGAAATTAAAAGTTTTTCGCTAACCAAAACTTTTTTAATAACTCCTTGTCCCTGAACTAAGAAATAATCATCTTTAACTGATATTTTAATTGGGTTAGAACTGTTCATAACAAGTTGATTATTTGAAGTTACAAAAACCTCATCAGCAGAGGTAACAACTATTTCTTTAATTTCAAAACTGCCTTTGTCCGATAATAAAACTCTTATTGTTTTATTTTGAAAATCATTAGCTTTATATTCGGATTTATACTGTGCAAAATAATTATCAGCAGCACGATTTTCGAGTGCAAAAGTTTGATTTTGCAACAATACAAAAGATATAACAGATAAAATAAATATTTTATTAAATAATTTATACAATTTTAAAGCCTATTAAAAATGAAACCACAACAAAAGTTATTGCAACGATAGCAGTTAATTTGGTTAAGTTTTTCTCTGCACCTTTTTGACTTGAAAATAATTGTGCAGCACCGCCTAACATAGCCATTCCGTCGCCTTTTGGTGAGTGCAATAATACTAATATAGTTAATAAAACGCCTAAAAATATTTGTGCCATTTGTAATATAACAGTAAGACCTGACATGTATTTCTCCTTAAACTTTTCTTTGATAATAACACAAAAAAAAATTTATAAAAATAAAAAACCGACTTTTCTTTTTAGAAAAATCGGTTTTATCTATATAAAAATTCTATATTAGAATTTTTCTTGAAGTGAACCGTGACTAAAATCGTACCAAGGTAATTTGTCTGATTTTTCAGCAACATTATCTGCTAAATCTTGTGCTAAATCTTGTTTTTGTTCAGCCGCATCTCTTTTTGCCTCAAGAGCAGCTATATTATTTGTTGCATCTGTTCTTTCTTGGTAAGCAGCATCAAGTTCTTTCTTTAAATCCTGAGATTCTTTATCTGCTTTTGCTAAACCTTCTTCTAATGATTTCATTTTGTCTGCTAATTCAGTTTTTTCATTTTCTAAACTTTCTTTTTCTTTTGTAGCATCAGAAACTTTATCATCTGCATCTTTCTTTGCATCAGTTAAATCTTTAATGTCATCTTCTAACGCTTCTAATTCCGCTTCCTTGTTTTGTAAATCTAATTTCGCTTGTTTGATATGAGCATCAGCCTTCGCTATTGCAGCGATTCTTTCAGGGTTATCTATCATTATAGGATTACCATTTTCATCTTCTCCATTTGGAATTTGTTCAGGCATAGCTTCTGCAGTTTCCATTTCACCGTTCGCAGTTTCTAAATCAGCCTTGGCCGCAGTTACTTCGCCTGATTTCTTATCTTTTGCCTGAGTTTTTGCTTCAAGTTTTGTACCTAAATCTTTTGATATTTTGCCTTGTTCTTGTATAATTGCATCTTGTTTTGCTATTGCAGTTTCATTTTTAGATTGTTTATCCTTAGCGGTGTTATAATCTTCTAACATTTCTTCTCTTTCGCCGCCAATTTTATCAATTTTATCATTGACTTTATCAATATTTTCTTGTGCTGATTTTGCTTTAGCTTCTTCAGCAGGAATTTTACTGTTGCAATCTGCAATTTCTTTTGTTGCTGCATCAAAATCAGGTTTTGCGGTTTTTTCTATTTCTTTTGCTGCAGGACTATTTTTGTCATATTTCAATTCTGCAGTTTTTTCGGGTGCTTTACCTGAAGATGCTTTATCTGGTTTGGAAGGACCTTCAGGTTTTCCACCGAATAATGTTGCTAAACCGTCTTTAATATTTTTAAATGCTTCACCAGTTGCACCGACTAAATCAGTTAAAGGTGTAGATGATGTAGTTTGATACGGGTTGTAATAAGGGGTATAATATGGCATATATGTCGGAGTAGAGGAACCGCTGCATCCACCTCCTGAGCAACCGCCACTGCTGCCACTATCACTACTTGTATCAGTTGTATCTGTTGAATCAGATGTTTTTGCCGCATTAGTTTTAGCTCTTTCTAATGCTGCATTTATAACTTGTTTTTGAACTGTAATATTAGTTTCTAATTCTTTATCTGTTGAACCAGCTTTTTTAGCTTCGTTTTCTGCATTTTCAATTTCTTTAACTGCTTGTTCCAAAATTGTAGTTGCTCCGGCCCAATCAGAATTTTCTGCTAATTTATTAGCTAAGTTTAAAAGCATTGTTGCATTATTATAACTTTGTTTTGCATAATCAAAAGTTGTTGGATTTGTTAAAGTATCAGCAGCCTGAGAAAGATCAGTTAATGCTGATAAAACAGTTCCTGCTTTATCTGTACCGTCTTTAAATGCACTTTCAAAAACGCTTGAATCTTCAATATCTTTTAATTGTTTTGCTTCTGTGCCTGCTTTTGAATTAGTATCTTCTGTTTCACCTGCTTTTAATCCGCTTGTTTTTTTCAAACTTGCTGATAAAGTGCCGTTTGTAACACCGCCAAATTGGAAATTTTTGTTACCTGCCAAAGTTGTTGATGTTTTTGTTGTTTCAGTACCTGCTTTTTTAGGGGTACTTGTTGTTGAACTTGTTTGTTTGATTGCTCCTGCATCTGCGGAACCTGCTTTTAATAATTTTGGAATTGCCATGCTCGTCTCTCCATGCTCTTATGTATCTTCTTGTATAAATAAAAACAAATTGCGAAAAAAAATTGCTATACTTTGTATATATTTTTTAAATAACGCTTGATATTATTGTTTTTTTAGACTCGCAGAAACATATTATTGTTGTGTACATCTTACACATTCTGATAATTTGTTTTATCTAATATGCAACTTTACTAAATATTGAAAAAATTAAAATGTGTGAATGAAGGAATTATTTATAAGAAAATATATAAAGTCTATAAACATTAACTTTAGTACATTCGGGGAATAAAATATTTTATAAAAAAATTAAACTAAAATAAGAGAGAGTATTTTCAATGAAAAATATCAAATTAATATATTTTATTATTATATGTTTATTATGTTCTGCAAATATTGCTAATGCTGATGCACTTGTCGGTGAAATCAGCAAAGACGAATACAGAAACAGCTTGCCTCAGGTTATTGACAATAAAAGCAAATTACCGATTAATGATGCACGAGTTTCAATCCCAAGTGAAAGCAAATTCACAAAAACTGATTCAAACGGGAATTTTGAACTTTCAATAAGTAAAAATGAACCTGTTATATTATCCGTACAAAAAGACGGTTACAGACCTTTTTCATTAACAATAAAAGACGGTCATTTTGCTAAAGGTTTAAAATTAGAAATGAAAAAATTAACCCCGTTTAATCTTGTTGTTTCTGATAATTTAATGCAC
>JAKSUS010000086.1 GCA_024408745.1 Candidatus Gastranaerophilales bacterium
AAAATACGTCTTGATTTACCTCACTGTTACCTAATGCTTTGTTCTTCGCATAGTTTGTTGCATTAGTTCGAGTTTTCAAAGAATTAATGGTATTCGTTACTTCCGAATAACTCATAGTGTTCTCCCCATATTGTTATAAAGTCCCAAGTCATTGTTTGTAAGATTATTTATATTATTATGTGATGTTAAAGTTTCATCTTTTTCTTCATCACTTGAATTATTGTGTAAATATCCGTTATTTTTATTTTCTAAATCATTATCAAATCTGCTTCTGTGATTGTGCTTTGAAGATTGATATTGCTCTTTTGTTTGACCTAATTTATCTTCAAAAGACTGATTATCGTTCATTAAGCTTTCGCTATTTGATGATTCCTGAACTTTTACATTAACTTCACCAACCTTTACACCTTGGTCAAGTAAGTTTTGTCTTAATGTTTCAATATTTTTGTTTAATGCATCAGCCGTTTGCTGAGTTTGTGCAGTAAAGTGTGCAGTTAATACACCATTTTGAGAAACCAGGTTAACATGAACTCTGCCTAAATGTTCCGGACGTAAAATAATATTTACGCTTGTTGTACCTTTAGATAAAGAATTTGCAGTTGCTTCTTTAACCTGATTTAATATCTGATTATCCTGCTGAACTGTTTTGGTATTCATAACCTTAGAAAAATCAGCAGTTTTATTTAAAGACAATTTAGTAACATGACTGTTTAAATCATTAAATGATGAACTGTTGAAATTAAACTCATTTTGATTTTGGTTTTGTGATAATTGATTATCTAAGGAAGGTTTTACATCATCAACTTTCACTTCAACATCAATATCAAGTTCTGCCATAACATCAGATAAAGTTGTTTGAGGTTCTGATTTTAAAGCAGGATTAATAACATTTTGTAAATTCAATATTTTATCGCTTTTAACTAAAAATTCACTTTGTCCTTTAAAGATATTTTCAGGAGTATTTAAAGTTTTAATAGGGTTTTGAGTTAAAAGTTTGTTATCTGCAACTTTTAATTCTTCAACAATTTTATCTTTTAAATCTGATGCCTTTATTCTTTCATTTAATAATTTTTCACTTGTTTCTTTTGCATTCTGCGCAGTTTTTTCAGTTACTTTGTTAGTATCTGCTTCTTGTTTTTTACCAAATAAAAGTTTTTGTAAGAAATTTGGTTCTTTTGTCTTTTCAGTTTCCTGCCCTTCTTCTAAAAGAGCTGTTTCTTGTTTGGAAGTTGTTTTATCTGTTGATTTCAATAAAAGCCCTTCCAAATTAGTTTTTATGTTTTCTGTCTGAACTTCACTTTCTGCCGGTTGTTCTGTTTCTGTTTCGCAGTTTACTGAAGAAGTATATACAGGTCTTGTTAAAGCTTCTAATTTTTTAACAATAGAATATTCCTGATTATCTAATTTTCTGTAATCTTCAACAATTTTATTTATATTTTCTTCAAGAACCATATTTTCTTGAGTTTTTTCAGTATCAACAGTATCAGTAGTTTGTGAAGTTTCTTCAGTTTGATTATCTTGTTTTTTAATTTGTTCTTTATTATTATCTAATTCTTTTGAAGAATTTTGTTCATTATTATCTGATACTTGATTATCTTTTTTAGTTTGATTTTGTTCTTTATCGGAAATTTTTTGTTTGTTGTTATTATTTTCTTTTTTGGTTATTTCAGGTTTTTCTTTAGTAACTTTTTTATTTGCATATTTATTTGTATCAGAATTTTCTAATGATTTTTTTGTCGCTTCAAAACTTTTATTTGCATTTTCAAATACTTTGGCAAAACCATCCTGACCTTTTGAAAAATTTTTCAAATCTAATTTATTGTTAGATGTTTTTTCGGTATTAATAACTAAATTTAAGTCCAAATCTATCATTATTTTGCGTACCTCATCAACCCGATTTCGTCTAATTCTTTTCTCTCAGCTGCATCAATTGTTTTCAAAAATTCTTTTAGTTGTTTTTCTTTTAATTTTTCGAGCATTGTTTTTTCTTTTAATGCCTCTAACATTTCTTGTTGTTTTTCATCTAATTTTATTTGATGTTTTTCGATTTTTTTATCCTGATTTACTATATCTTCTTCCAATTTTAGAAGATAATTTCTGTTCATTCCTATAATATTAATATCAATGTTCGCATTTGAATTTAAAAGTTTGCATAAGTTTTCTTTTGAAGTTACAAGTTCATTTTGCAAATTCATTAATTCAGTTTGCAAAGTTCTCATGATAAATTGCAATTTACCGTATTCTATTTGCTTTTCTTCCAATCTCTTTTCTCTTAAGTCCAAAAGACTTTGCAAAGAAAACTTAAATTTTTTCAAATTAAACCTCATCCCATATGTAGATATATTAAGATTAACTCATGTCATGGGTTTTAATCATCCTCTAAACATATGAGTTTTTAGATTTTATAAAATATTTACATAAAAATTTAAAAATAAATCAATAAATATTATTATTTATTTTCTAAATTTTTTTTGATTTCTTCTTTTGTAATTCCTATTTCTTCTAAAGATTTTAAGAAATGCTCCGAAACATTTTTTTGAACATTAACGGGAACAACTCTTAATAATTCTATTGCTTTTGAAATGACGGGATCTTTATCATACCATCTGTGGCCGCCATCTTTCGGGCGAACGGTTTCATAAAATCTGTCAATGGTTTCTTTTCCTGCCTGGCTTTCGACTTTTTCCAAAAATATTTGTGCTTGTTCACGCAATTCATCCTGATAGAAACGTAATAATTCTATTACCTCAAGCAACATTGGATCATAATCATACCATCTTTTAAATTTCGTCATAAAAGCACCTTTGACTCTATTGTTTTATTATCTGATATATTTTCAAAATTTTCAACTCTCTTAATATTTGCCCCTAAGTTAGAGAATTTTTCTTCTAATTTTTCATAACCTCTGTCAATATGATGAATATCGCTGATTGTAGAGGTTCCGTTTGCTGCCAATGCAGCAACAACCATTGCAGCGCCTGCTCTTAAATCACTTGCTTTTACTTCTGCACCGGTTAAATATTCAACGCCTTTTATTATTGCTTTTGAATTTTCTTGCTGAATATCAGCGCCCATTCTTCTTAATTCCGGCACTTGCATAAATCTGTTTTCAAAAAGACTTTCCGTAATAATACTTGTTCCATCTGCTAATGCTAAAACACTCATAACAGGTGCTTGCATATCGGTATGAAATCCCGGGTAAGGTTGAGTAATCAAGTCAATTGCTTTTAACCTTTTATCTTTTTTAACCTTAAGCGAATAAGGAGTAATTGGTTCAATCTTAACACCTATTTCTTGCATTTTATTTAAAAAGAAAGTTAAGTGTGACGGAATAATATCGTCACCAATAATTTCACCACCTACCGCACAAACAGCACACATATAACTTGCCGCTTCAATGCTGGCAGGAATTGTTGAGTACTGAATCCCTTTCAAACTTCCTCTTTGAACTCCGTTTATAGTGATTTCAGAAGTTCCTGCACCTGTAATATCAGCACCTGCCATATTTAAGAAATTAGCCAAATCAACTATTTCAGGCTCTTGTGCTGCATTTTGTATTCTTGTTACACCTTCTGCAAAAATTGAAGCTAACATAATATTTTCAGTTGCGCCAACTGATGGCATAGAAAGAGAAATATCAACACCCTTTAATTTATTTCCGTTTGCTAAAACATAACCGTTTTCAATTGCTACATCAGCACCTAAAAGTTGCAAACCTTTTATATGTAAATCAACTCGTCTTTCACCGATTGCACAGCCACCAGGCAAAGCAACTTTTGCCTCACCAAGACGACTTAATAAAGCGCCTAAAACATCAAACGATGCTCTCATTTTGCTAACATAAGCGTAATCAGCAACACAATTATTTATATCTCTCGCATCTATTTCAATAGTTTGATTAAGTTTTGAATATTTTGTTTTCGCCCCTAAACAATTTATCAAACTAACCATTGTTTCAACATCCGATAAATCCGGAACATTATGGATTAAGCAGACATCTTCAATTAAAAGAGCAGCAGCCATAAGTTTCAAGACAGCATTTTTCGCACCGCTAATACTGACTTCACCAAATAATTGCTTGCCGCCTTCTATTACAATCCGCTTGTTCACAATCTTTTCTCCATAAACATATTACAATTTTATTATTTATTGTGCAATATGTAAATAGACTTAAAAGTGTATTATTAGTTGAAAAATACTCAAATTATTTTATTCATATAATATTAATATATTATAAACTTAAATATGAATTTGATATTTTTTAAAAAATTCAATATAATATTATTTAAGGAACGGTTAAAACAGGCTATTAATACATGGCAGATGAAGACAAGCAGTTTGAGGCGACTCAGCAGAAACTCGAACGTGTAAAAAAAGAAGGACAAGTTATAAAAAGTAAAGACTTTTCTATGGCTGTTGCCATGCTTGTCATGTTCTTGCTTGTTTATAATCTTTCACCATTTATCTGGCATCAAATTTCAAAATTATTTATCCTTTTATATGACCAAATTCCTAATGCTACCCTTGAAAACATTGGCATACATTATATTTTAATCGTTTCGATAATTGCAATATTCTTAATTCTCGGGCCTATTTTATTTGTATCAATGTTAATGGGGATATTAGGCGATTTTATTCAAATAGGACCGATTTTTACAACAAAAACTATTGAAATGAAATTTGATAAATTAAATCCGACAAAATATTTTAAAAACCTCTTTTCAATAAAAACGGCATTTGAACTTGTTAAAAACATATTTAAAGTTGCAGTCTTGGGTTTTGTTGGTTGGAGTGTTTATAAAGCACATTTTCCCGTTATTTTGGGTTTAAGTGCAGTTGATAATAAATTTGCCGTTTTGTTTGAATTTGGTAAATTAATTGTAGATTTCGTAACGAAAGCATGTATTATATTCCTTGCAATTTCGGCGGCAGATTACATGGTTGTAAGAATGAAATTTTTAAAAGACCAAAAAATGTCTTATAAAGAAATAAAAGATGAATATAAAAACTCTGAAGGCGATCCACACGTTAAAGCGGCATTAAGACAAAGGCGTCAGCAAGTTTTACAAAAAAGCATGATGGATGCTGTTCAAACTGCTGATTTTGTAGTGACTAACCCAACCCATGTCGCAGTTGCTTTAAAATATGACCAAACTGAAATGCAGGCTCCAAGATTAATTGCAAAAGGTACGGAATTAATTGCAAAAAAAATTATAGAAATTGCAAGAGAGCATGGCATACCTGTTATAGAAAATCCGCCTGTTGCTCGTGCACTATTTCGTTTAGTTGAGCTTAACCGAGAAATCCCGCCGGAACTGTATAAAGCGGTCGCAGAAATTTTATTATTTGTATATAATTTGCGTA
>JAKSUS010000087.1 GCA_024408745.1 Candidatus Gastranaerophilales bacterium
TTCAGCTTGTTCTTGCTTAGCCTTTTTTTCGGCATCTTGACCTAACTCAACATCAGAAATAGAGGCAGGGGGTTTAGAAAGTTCTTGTCCAACCTGAATTTCAGCAGGTTTAACTGCTTCTGTTTCATTTTCTTCGTTTGCTTTAACAGGCTTATTTTCTACTGTGCTATTGAGTTTTTGTCTTACTCTTAAATCGTCATTAGCCATGACTATTCCTACACGTAACTACCTTACAAAATAGTTATCGGCAAATTTTCAATAAATCTTTAATTTTTCGAGAGATTTTTGAAGAAATATTACAAAATAAAGAAAACAATTAAAAACTTTAAAAAAACAGAGTCAGTTTAGCACCGTAAAATGCTATCAACAAGCCCGGCTACTGCTAAATATAGTTTAAATAAAATTATAGAGGAATCTCGTTGTAATTATGTAAGTAATAATCAGATAATATATTATACTTGGATAGACATTCCCACCAAAAAAAATCTAATGGAATTGCACTTGATATTAAAGATAAATGTTTGTTATTATTTGATTAAGATTTGTCAGCTTCAGAGTTTTCAGAAAGAAACCAAATGAACACAAGCATAATTACTGCATTTATATTATATTTTACGATTATTATCGGCATAGGTATTTATTATTGCAATAAACAAAAGAATATCAACGAATACTTTTTAGGCGGAAGAAACTTGAATTCATGGGTTACCGCTATGAGTGCACAGGCTTCCGACATGAGCGGTTGGCTCTTGATGGGACTTCCTGCAGCTGCATACATTTCGGGGTTATCTGTTTCTTGGATTGGTATCGGACTTGCATTCGGCACTTATTTAAACTGGAAAATTATCGCAGGCAGATTAAGAGTTTTTACTGATATCTTCGGTGATTCTATAACTATTCCCCAATATTTGCAAAACCGATTTCTTGCAAATTCTTCTCTTATCAGAATTATTTGTGCAATTGTAATTTTTATATTTTTCTTAATTTATACCGCATCAGCATTTAACGCGCAGGCAAAAGTTTTTCAGTATCTTTTTAACATTGATTATATAATATGCGTGACAGCAGGTGCACTAATAATTCTTACTTATACTTTTTTAGGCGGTTTCCTTGCGGTTTGCTGGACAGAACTTTTTCAGGGTTTGTTAATGTTTTTCGCACTTTTAATAATACCTGTTTTAGCTTGGAAAGCCACGCCCGACATATCTTTAAATATGCTTGCTGCAATTAATAACGGCACGTACTTAAACCTTTTCAAATCTTCGACAGGTACGATTTCACTTATTGGAATAATTTCAAATTTTGCGTGGGGGCTGGGATATTTGGGAATGCCGCACATTTTAGTACGTTTCATGGCAATACGTTCAGGCGATATGATTAAAAAATCGAGAATTATCGCTATGACTTGGGTAATTCTGACATTATGTGCTGCACTTGCAATAGGGATAATCGGTTATGTTTATTTAAAATCTCAGGGAATAGTTTATAACAACCAACCCGAAGCAGAAATTATCTTTATCATCTCGGCAGTAAAGCTTGCACCGTTCGGACTGTTGGCAGGGGTATTATTGTCTGCGGTTCTTGCGGCAATTATGAGTACGGCTGCTTCGCAACTTTTGGTAACGGCATCAACCTTGTCCAATGATTTTTATAAACTTTTAATCAGACCGACTGCAGGAAATAAGGAGCTAATGATAATAAGTCGAGTTGCGGTGCTATTAACTGTTATTGCTGCTTACTTTTTGGCGTTAAACCCTCAAAACTCCGTAATGAAACTTGTATCTTATGCGTGGTCCGGTTTTGGTGCATCATTTGGCCCCGTCATCTTACTTTCGCTATTTTGGAAACGTATGACACTCGCAGGGGGAATTTCGGGAATAATTTCCGGAGCAACTGTCGTTCTTTTATGGGAAAACATACCTGTTTTACAACAAACAGGAATATATTCAATTCTTCCTGCGTTTTTCGTCGCACTAATTGCTATAATTTTGGTTTCACTAATGACAACCGAACCGCAGAGCGAAATTGAAGAAATGTTCGACAGAGCCGAAAAAGAATTAAATTCATAACGTTGTAAAGATATTCTATTATCTTTCTTAACCATTATTTAATAATTAAATCAGACAATATATTATCAATATTAAAAATAAATGTTTGTTATTACTTGATTAGGATTTGTCAGATTTCGAATTTTAAAAAGAGCTATCCGCTAAAAAGGAACAACGTTAGGTTATAAGTTATATTGTTTTAAAAATTCTTTATATCTTGGATTTAACCTAAAACCAAATATTATATCACTTGCAATAAAAGTTAATCGTGTGTTCAATGAAGTTTCTTTTTTCTTGGGATAATTACATTTTTTAAGAGCCTTTTTGCACTTATCAATAACCTCTCTACTTATAGTTATTACTTCTTCTTGTTCACCTTTACTTAATTTATCTAAAAAATATGGTTGCAGTTTTGAATCGAGTAATAAAGAATACATATAATATGAAATATCTCCATTGTGTTTAGTCTTAAGCAAATCTGTTAGTACAGATGACAATAAAATGATTACGGGTGACACGTTTCTTTTAGTTAAATAATCGTTCATATCTATCATATCTACCATATCTATTAAATTAAATTGTTTATTCTTTTTATCCAATAATAAATTATTCGGATTTATAAAATCTGTAAAATCAGATTTTTTATCAATATATAATAGTTGCTCCGCTAATTTATTATATGCGCTCTGTGGAAAATTTATTAATATTCTTAATTTTGATAAATATTCTTTGCTTGCGCTTTCTGTAACTTCACCATGGTTTTTAATATAATCTATCAAACGCCAATAATTATTAACAGAATTTGGTATTCCGTTGAGTTTTTTCATGATAATTATATTATCGTTATTTGTTGCAATTGGTTGACCAAAATTATGTTTAGGTAATTGCATTTTGCATTGATGTATTTGAGGGATGGTGTCCGATGATTTATTATATAAATATCCTATCAAATACATATCCATTTGGGGAAAAATAAAAACTTTTTTTTCTTGCCCGCGATTAATTTCTTTTGTGGATTGTATAATATTTTTTACGGTATCTTCTAATACAGCATTTGGATACTGCTTGGTGTATTTATTTACAAAGTCCCTATAGCTTATTGTTTCACGAGAATCATTTCGCTTAAAAGACACCGAAAACGTATTATCGCTGTTTAATTTTGTTACATTAAAATTAATTGAATTTTTATAATTCTGTACAGATAAAACTTTAGGTGTTATGTAGTTATTCGTAATGTTCAAATTTTCGCCTTTCTTAATTAATTGAAAATTCAAACAAAATTAAATTTGCTATGTGTACTTTATAAAATTGATTCTAAGATAATTTAATTGCATTCATATTTAAATTTTTCTATTTAATTGTTAAAAACTCATCAACATTTACTCTGTCAGGTGCGTTTAAAGTTTGGTCATGATAACCTATGGCAATTAATGCAGAAACAGAATACTTATCATCAATATTTAATTCTTTTTTAACTGCTTCTTCATTATACAAACCCATTATTACACTTCCAATTCCCATATCATTAGCGGCTAAGCAAAAAGTCTGTGCAGATAATCCTGCATCAAAAGATTGCCAATGTGAGCCTTTTGTTGAAGTAGGTGTTTTATCTTCATTATAACCTGCAATGTTGTTTATGGTTAGTTCTACTATCAAGGTATTTGCGCTATCTATTATATTTTTATTCCATGTAAAACCATTCAGACAATCATTTGCAATTTTATCTTTTAAATCTTTATTTTTAACTGCTATATATCTTGTTGTTTGCGAATTTTTCCAAGATGGAGCAAAAGTAGTAAGTTCGGCAATTTTCTTAATTGTCTCATCTGATATTTCTTTATCGATAAATCTTCTTATACTTCTTCTTGTTAGAATGCAATCATTTGTTTCCATTTTTATGCCCTCGTATTTAGTTTAACCTGCTTATTTTAACAAATATAATTACACTTTGCAATTAGCAAAAAAGTATTAAAAAATTATTAATAAAATAGAAAATAAAAAATAACAGGTTATAATGTAAGTATAGAATAGAGATTAGTGGGAGGGGTTTATGAATACGGAAGAATATGTAAAACTTATATTTACGCATATGGTTTGTTCTTGTTGTGATGAACCTTTCACACCTGATTGTGTAGAAATTATCAGAGTTGAAGATAATGTTGCGGTAGTAAAAATTGTTTGCCAAAACTGTCATAAGAATTACGGTATTGCAGTTATCGGAATTGAAGATATTGAAAACGAAAATGTAATAGAAGATTATGTTCAAATACCTGATTTACCGCCGATTACAACTGATGATGTTATTGAAGCACATGATTTTATTGATAAATTAGGTTCAGACTGGGCAAAATACATTCCTGATGAATTGAAAGAGTTACCGAAAGAAAACGAATAAAATTATTATGCAAAAACAAAGGTTTTTGTTATAATAATTTTGTCGTTGAAAATTTTATAAACTTATGTCGGTGTGACACTCTGCCGAAAAAAACGATTGATAATCGTTTTTTGAGAGGGGTAGACGTGCAACTTTCATTTTTTTGAGATAGAATGAAGTTAATTCTTTGAAAATTTTATAAACTTATGTCGGTGTGACGGAATGGTAGACGTGCACGTTTGAGGGGCGTGTGGCTAACGCTGTGGGGGTTCAAGTCCCCCCACCGACATTTGAAAAGTTTGACTTTCGTCATAACTTTTTCAAATTGTATTGCAGGTAGGAAGAGAAGCCTATTTTGGGCTTCAGCGGATTTTGCGTAGGCTGACCGAAAGGAATGCCGAAGTAACAAAAGCAAAAGTGAACGTTAGCGAATGCGTAGTGAACGACTTGCTTTTGTGGAGCAAAAACCAAGACAATTCCCCCTACCGACATTTAAAAATTGCTTGATGAATATAAATGTGCTAAGCTATTAATTAGTCAGGAAAGTCAAAAAATATGAAAATAAGATTGCTGCTTTTAATATTGTGTTGCGGATTATTTTTGCAAGGTTATGAATATAAATATAACGTTGAACCTCTTGATGCAACGACTAATGCTGCTAAACGTAATACTTTAGGTATTATGTATATGGAAATGGGACAGTATAGTGCAGCAATGTCTGAATTTAAAATTGCTATAATGTTATCTCCAAATGCACCAACCAGTGCAGCTTATTATAATAATTTAGGACTTTTATGTGAAAAATTAAATATGATGACAGAAGCACAAGAATCTTTTGAAAAAGCAATAAAATTAAATCCTGTGTTCCTTGAATACC
>JAKSUS010000088.1 GCA_024408745.1 Candidatus Gastranaerophilales bacterium
ATAAACTTTACTATACCTTCTTCTATCGCTTGCAAAAGACTATCCTGCTGAAGTACAAACTGACCGTTTTGATTAAGTAAAGCATTTCTGTTTTTTATTTTTTCCAAAGATGTTTTTTCGGTTAGCTGAAGCTCATTTTTATCTGCTTTATTAACATTTTGCGCAGTTTGTGCATAATTATAAAAACCATTAGCATCAGTAATAATTATTGTTTTATCGTCTAAAATTGTAGTTTTCAGAAAATCAAGTGATTGATTATAATTTATATTAGAAATATCTTTATCGGCAATATTAACAATGTCTCCGACATTATCAATTATAATAGCAAAATCTGTTTCTCGCCCTTCAAGAAGCAAAAACTTTTGATTAACCGAAAAAGGTTTAAGTTCTTTGCCTAAAAAACCTCTTATATCATATACCGGAATAGTTTTGCCTCTCAAATTAATTAAACCTGTCAGATTTTTGCTGATACTTTCTATTGAAAACATATCAATAACAGGGATAATTTCTTTTACCGATTCAATCTTAAAAGCATATATAACTTCAGAAATATCAACCAATAAATATTTTGTAAGTAAGTTTTCATTAGTATCTTCATCAAAAAAAGAAGTCATTTATTATTTCCTCTTAATTGCCAATTCAATACGGTTTTTACCTTTTTCTTTTGCTTCATATAAAGCATTATCGGTTTCTTTTATAAACGCATCAGTTGATACAAAATCAAAAGTATTTTGAGAAATCCCTATACTAACTGTCACATTAACTCTTTGAAATTCTCTCATAAACATTTGATCTGCAATTCTGCAACGTAATCTTTCTATTGGTATTATAGCCTGCTCAATTGAGGTTTCAGGGAGTATAGCAATTAATTCTTCACCACCATATCGTGCTACATAATCAGTTTTTCTCAGGGATTCTTTAAACAAACCGGAAACCACCTGCAAAACTTCATCTCCAAACTGATGCCCAAATGTATCATTCAATTGTTTAAAATTATCAATATCAATCATAGCAAGGCTTAGCGGAGAAGAATATCTGTTAGAGCGTAAAAACTCTTTCTCCAAAACCTGTTGGAAATATCTTCTGTTATAAAGCTGGGTTAAAGGATCAACAATGGATAATAATTTGGTTTCGGAGTATAGCCATTTGATTTTCAAAACCATCTTTAATTCTGAGATAATTGTGTCGACAATTGATTTATTAACATATTTACTTGAATCTTTATGAAATAAAGCAATTGCACCTATTAGTTTTCCTTCATTTTCAAAAGGAACAATATATTCAGACTTGAATTCATTGATATCAGAAATGCTTTCTTCAAAATCTTCTTCATTAGAACTTGTTTCAGTCATTTTATATTCAAGCCTTAAATTAGAATATGCTTCGACATTGCACGCTATTATTTTTGCAGAAATTCTGTCTTTAACATTCTGCAAAACTTCTGCATCTATATCACATTCATTTTGTTCAAAATAAATAATTTTATCTTTTTTATCACTTTCATTATAAAAAACCGCTAAAAGATTATAATCTAATATTGAAGATAATAACGAAAATAATTTTCTGTTAAATATTTTATCATCTAATACAAACTCTGCTAAATCTCTAAATTCATTTGTCAAAGTCGATTTTACCAATGATTCATCTAAGATTTCGGCAACCTTTGAAGTGAAATCATATTGAGTTGTATCAGTAATTAAAGTTATATCAGTATTTTTTTGAGATTGAGAAATAAATTTCTCTATAATAGCGTAAAGTTCATCATCAGATGCCCCCTTGCAGAAAAAAGCATCGGCACCGGCTCTTAAACCCCAAAACTTATCAATTTTTTTATCCAAAACCGTTAATAGAATTACAGGAATATGACTTGTTAATTTATCTCTCTTAATAAGTCTGCATAAATGATACCCGTTAATATTAGGCATTAAAACATCTGAAATTACAATAGCAGGATTTTTTTCATACACTAAACGAATAGCGTCCATACCATTCTCTGCTTCGAGAACTTCATATCCTTTTTTTTCGAGCTTTAACTTTAATGTTAAACACTGCGTTTTACTATCATCAACTATTAAGATTTTTTGCGTCATGGCTCTTTATGTAAACAAATTGTCCTATTAACTTTTTTATTATAAAATATAATTGATTTTATTTCAAAATTATAACACAGGAGAGAGAAATATATGTTTTCTAAATTAAGCTTAAAGAAAAAAATTAACTTAACAGTAAAGATTTTAACTGTTTTACTGATTGCTCTTACTATATTAAGTATTCTTAACTATTCAGTATTAGGGGTTCCATATACAATCAGTTTTGTAACAATTTCGGTTTGCGGAATTTTTGTTATTATACAACTTTACATTATGATTGACAGATGGCTTAACAAATATGTTTCGACAGTTATTGCAAATAACACTCTAATATCATCAAATATTCTTGATGCCGTATCCACTCAAGGCAATTTCGTTGAAAAAAACAATACAGCAATGGGTGAAATTGCTAATTATGTTGATAAATTAAAAATTGAAGCATATACAACAAAAGAACTTGTTCAATCAGTTGTTGAAAAATCTCAAAGAACTTTAATGGTATCTTCAAAGGAAGAAAATTTCATTAAAGAAAGTCTTGATAAAATGTACACTATCAGACAAAAAATTCAAACTATTGCAGAATTAATTTTGGAATTATCAGAACAAGCACAACATATTTCTAACAATATCGGTATTGTAGAAGATATTGCAGAACAAACAAACATGCTTGCTCTTAACGCCGCAGTTGAAGCCGCAAGAGCAGGTGAACATGGTAAAGGTTTTGCAGTTGTCGCAAGTGAAATCAGAAAATTAGCCGATGAAAGTAAACAAGCAACAACAAAAATCATTGATTTGGTAAGAGAAATTCAAAATGCTACAAATTCAACAGTTATGGCCGCCGAAGAAGGTTCCAAAGAAATTGAAAACGGTGTTAATTTAACAATTAAAATTACCGAAAATATTAATGAATTGAAAACTAATATTGACCAGACAGTCGATGAAGTATATAAAATTTTAAGTGCCTTAAATAATCAATTTGATAATGCTGAATTTGCCGCACAGACGACTCAGGCAATGAGTAAAGAAATGAAAGATGCAAATGTTATTTTGAAAGACAAAATAAAAGTCGTTCAAAATGTGTTGAATGCAAATACAGAAACTCAATCTGAGGTTATGGATAATTAATTTATAAGGCTCTGTTATGGAATTTTCCGACGAAGAATTACAGCAAATTTTTAAAATTTTTAAAGACGAAGCCGAAGAACACTTAGGTATTATTAATAAATGCTTACTTGATTTAGAAAAGAAACCTGATGATGCTGATTTGGTTTCCGAATTATTCAGAGAAGCACATACAATTAAAGGTTCAGCGAGAATGTTGGACGTTGTATCCATTCAAAATCTTGCGCACAAAATGGAAGATTTATTAGGGCTTGCCAAAGAAGGCGGAGCAACCGTTACACCTGAATTTATTGATTTATTATGTCAGGGAGTTGATATAATAACACAAATTTTGGGCAAATTAGAATATAATACTCTTGATTACGTTGATGAAAATTCCGATAAACTTGCCCTTCAAATAGAAAACTTTAAACAAAATATAGTCTCAGAAACAAATAATGTACAGGAAGAAACAACCATTTCCGAAAAATCTGAAACTGAAAACATTATTATAAATGAATCTGATACAGAACAAATTGAATTATCAAATATTTCAGATAATAATTTTAACAAAGACAATGATGAAAATAAGAATACTTTTTTTGTTAAGCAGGAAAACAGTAATATCTTAAAAGATACAAATTCAAGTTTCGGTATTATTTCTCACTATATTTCTCAGTTAGACAGCAAATACCAAAAGAATAATGCAATCAGCGAAGTCCTTACGGTTATAAATGATTCATTAACTCAAAATTTATCAGACCTACAAAATGAAATACTTAAACTTATTTCAGATAATTTACTTTATATCAAAAATAACGATATTCTTCCTTCATCAGAGATTGTAACGGCAATAAAGCAAGCCTTATCCTCCGTATATGAACCAAATGAAAATGAAGACTTAAATCTCGTAATACAAAGATTAAATATTTTAAAGCAAATGCTTGAACTCAGCAAGGATAATGAAAAACTTTTACTCGTTCCTAAAAAAACAAATATTCAGGATATTAATACTAAGGAAACGGAAAAAAATACCCGGGATAATACGGTAAATACAAAGTATGATACAAATTTATTCAAAACTTTAAGAGTTGATACACAAAAACTTGATAAACTGGAAAATTATGTTGAAGAATTAATAGTTTTAAAAATTAAAAACAAACAACAGTTGAAAAATTTAAATTCTTTACTGAATGATTTATCGGAAATACAAAAAAACTTATGGAAATTCCCTATAAATTCAAAATCAAATGATAAAAAAATATTTCCTCAACAAATTTTATCGGATAAGATTGTAAGTTCTAAAAATTTACAAAATCAACTTGATAAAATTACCGAAAAAACTGATGAATTATATCAATCATTAGATGATTTTCAAAAAAGTTTTTTAAATGATGATATAAGATTAAATTTTCTGACGGAAGAAATCGAAAATATGGTAAAAAGCATCAGAATTTTACCATTAGCAACTGTTTTTCATATGTTTCCGAGAATGGTAAGAGATATTGCACGTACGCAAGGCAAACAGGTTGACATTATTATTACCGGCAGCGAAGCAAGTGCAGATAAAACAATAGTTGAGGAAATTAAAGCACCTTTAATCCATATTATAAGAAACGCAGTTGACCACGGTATTGAAGATCCTCAGGAGCGTATTGAAAAAGGTAAAAACCCGACAGGTAAAATTTTATTGAATTCTTATCATTCAGGTAATGCTATTACGATAGAAGTTGTTGATGACGGCAGAGGATTAGATATAGAAAAGATTAAGGAAAAAGCACTAAGACAAAATCTTTTATCAAATGAAGAATTAAATCAATTATCCGAACTTCAAATTATGAATTTAATCTTTTGGCCCGGATTTTCAACCGAAGATAAA
>JAKSUS010000089.1 GCA_024408745.1 Candidatus Gastranaerophilales bacterium
TTATTGACTATACTATACAAAAAGTGGATAACAAATGATAATTAAAAAGAAGAATAAGAGTAACAATACCGACAATAAAAATATAACAAATACTCAAATTCCTGAAACTTCCAACACAGATAAAGCTATTGGAAAAGAAGAAGAAGTCAAACTCTTTGAACCACTTTCCGACATATCAGAAAGACAAGAACGCAGAAGAGGTGACAGAAGAAGAGGCTACAGAAGAATTGAGGACAGAAATTTAGTTTCCCGCGCACAAGAAGAAGCTAAAGTTATTAAAAATCAAGCAACTCAAGATGGTTTCAACGAGGGTATCTTAAAAGCGGATGAAGAAATTGCCAATCTTCAAAAAGCAATAGCATCTTTACTTGATGTAAAAAAAGAGGCTTACGAATTTTATCAAAATGATATTATAGATATTGCACTTGAAGTTGCCAAAAAGATTTTGGGCAAACAAGCCGAACTTGACCCTAATATGATTATTGACATTGTTTTAAACGTCATTAAAGAAATATCTGAAGAAGATAATAAAATTACATTTATTATTAACCCTCAGGATGAATTGGTTTTAAGCGAAAACTTAGAAAACAATTCGGCTTTTAATAAAAAACGGGCTACAATGTCAATACAGACAAGTGATAATATCGAAAGAGGAAGCTGCAGAGTTTTAACAAACAGCGGACAAATAGATGCAACTTTTTCTTCACAACTCAGTATAATTAAAAAAGCGTTTAAGGAAGGGATATAAAAGTTAAATGGCAAAGCAGGGAGCAATATCAACATTACCTTTAAGTGAATTTGCGTTAGCAGTATTCGTTCTTTCACTTATCTTGATTTTGCTTGTTGAATTACCGCCCTGGATGGTTGACGTTTCAATTGCATTAAATATGACGTTGGGTATTGTGCTTTTGATGATATCGTTATTTGTGCAAAAGCCTCTTGAACTTGCATCTTTACCGTCTATCATTCTTATCGGTACAATGTTCAGACTTGTATTAAGTATCGCTTCAACAAGACTTATTCTGGCGAAAGGAGAAGCAGGTGCCGCAATTCACGCATTCGGTACGTTCGTAACAGCCGGCAACATGGTTGTAGGTGGAGTAATTTTCTTAATTATAACCATCGTTCAGTTTTTGGTTATCACAAAAGGTGCGGAACGTATCGCCGAAGTTTCTGCCAGATTTGCTCTTGATGCTATGCCCGGTAAACAAATGACAATTGATGCGGACTTTAACGCAGGACTCATATCACCGGAAGAAGCAGTCTCAAAACGTGAGGATTTACAAAGAGAATCAAACTTATTCGGTTCTATGGATGGTGCTATGAAGTTCGTAAAAGGTGATACTATCGCAGGTATTATCATTGTTGCAATTAACATTATCGGTGGTTTAGCCGTTGGTATGGGAATGCAGGGCATGCAAATCGGTGATGCGGTTAGCAAATACACCGTCTTAACAATTGGTGACGGTTTGGCATCACAATTACCTTCTCTATTGATGTCAATATCTTGCGGTATCGTAATGACACGTTCGACTTCAAGCAACCCGTCATTAGGACGTGATTTATTGGTACAAGTTTTAAATAAACCTTATGCTTTATTCTATGCGGCAGCATTTTTGTTATTTATTTCAATTACAAGTTTCTATACAGGATTACCCGGTTTACCATTTTTCCTTATTGCAATAGGTATTGCGCTAGGTGGTTTATCAATGTTGGTTTCTCAAGATGTTCAAATGCAAATCGGACAACTTGAAAATGTAAAGCAAGATATGCAGAATTTAGTTAACCCCAACAGAATGTATGAACGTTTAGGTGTTGACATTTTAGCATTGGAAGTAGGTTCAAATCTTATTGTTATTGCCGATCCCGAACAGGAAGGTCAATTATTGGCTAAAATTGCGGCATTAAGACAAAGAATGACTGATGAATTAGGATTTATTATTCCAAACATTCGTATTATGGACAGTAGTGCTTTAGGTGATTATGAATATTTAATTAAAGTTCGCGGAAATATTGTTGCAACGGGTGAAGTTTACCCTGGAAGATTTATGGTCATAGCAGATCAATGGGATGCAGCAGGACTTCCGACCCCACAAAATGTTATAACTTCAACAGACCCTACTTATCAAACTCAAGCTTATTGGTTAATGCCTCAGGATATTCCTCAAGATGCAGGTTTAACAATGGTTGATCCTACCGATGCAGTTGTAACACACATTCAGGATTGCGTGAAGAAGTATGATGATGAATAGATGAATAAAACAGACGTTCTTAAACTTATGGAACTTGTTAAAGCTCAAGACCCGACACTCGTTAATGACCTTGTTCCCGCTATTATTTCAACAAGTGATTTAAGAAAGATTTTTGTAAACTTAATCAGAGAAAGTGTTTCAATTAAAGATATTATATTTGTATTTGAAAGATTATGCGATTATGCAAGATTTTCAAAAGAACCCGATATTTTGTCGGAACGTTTAAGGACTGCATTGGCAAGACAAATTTGTTTGAATTATGCAAATGAAAATAGTGTTTTGTATGCAATTACCTTATCACAGGAATGGGAAAAAATTCTTGATGATTCCTGCCAAAGAACTGAACTTGGTACAATGTTCCTGTTAAATCCTATGCAGGTACAAGAATTAATTGAATCAACCGCATCTACGCTTATCAGAGCACATCAGCATGTAGGCGAACAACCTGTTGTTCTTTGTTCACCTCGTATCAGACTTCCTCTGTTCCAGTTACTTGAAAGACATATTCCGACAATTGTTGTTATTTCATATAGCGAATTAATTACTGATATAAGAGTTGAAGCAGTTGATACGGTAGGTGAATCCGAATCAAGTTATGATGCGTAAGAGTTAATATTTTTGCCATAATGTTATTTTTAATTTATTATATTAATACAGACTAAAATTTTATAGGGAGAAGATAAATGTTAGAATTTTTCAGAAAAAATCAAAAAGCAGTTATATTAGTAATGTTAATAACTTTTTTAGTTTGGACTTGCATGGCATTGTTACCTTTATTGTTCGACTTTAGATAATTAACATTTTGGGATAGAGAATGGCTTTTAAAAACAAAAAACTTGTAAGTATAATTATAACTATGCTTATTTTTACAATAAGTATTGTTTCTTGTGCTCACGCAACTACTTATAATGAAGCCGTCAGCGGTAAAGTTTCCAAAGATAAAATTAATAATGTTAAACAAAACATTGATTTAAAACGTAAAAAAACTAAAAATAAAATTAAAGATTTAAAAATTAAAGAAGCAAGAGAAATTAATAAATTATACAAAAGTCAGGGCAATTTAGAAGTTACAAAAAAAGAATTAGAAATTACTTCTCAAAACTTAGAGCAAACAAAACAAAAATTATCAAAATTACAAAATTCTCTTGATGAAGCAAATATAAAATATAATCGTGACCAAATCGAAATGGGAAAACGTTTAAGAGAAATTTATAAAGGTGAAAGAATAAGTTTCTTAAACGTTATTTTTATGTCTGAAAATATAAACTCAATGCTTGATAAAATATATTTCCAACAGGTTATTGCCGAACAAGATTCCCAACAACTTAAAAATTTACAAAAACAAATTAATCTTTTATCAAGTTATACAAAGCAAATTGAAGAGCAAAAGCAAAGTGTATATTATACAATGATGAGAATTCAAAGCAAAAAAGACAAAATTGCACAAGATATTTGTACAAGTCAATATTTAATTAAAAAACTGCAAACAGACAGAAAAACTTATGAACAGGCAGAAAGAGAGTTAGCAAGACAATCAAACCGATTAACACAAATGCTACGTTCAAATATGAAAACTGCCGAAAAATTCACAACCACAACCGACTTTATTATGCCGGTACGTGGAAGTTATACAAGCGCTTATGGTTATAGAGTTCACCCAATATTTAAGACAAGAAAATTCCACTCCGGTATTGATATTGCTGTCCCATCTGGAACTCCGGTAAAATGTTCAAACTCCGGGGTGGTTACTTTTGTCGGCTGGTACGGTGGTTACGGAAAAGTTGTTATCGTGAGCCATGGTACATATAAAGGCAAGCCGACTTCAACTTTATATGCACACCTTTCAAGTTATAGCGTTTCAAAAGGTGCAAAAGTTGCAAAAGGTCAAATTATCGGGCATTCGGGCTCAACCGGATATTCAACCGGACCGCATCTGCACTTTGAAGTTCGTGTAAACGGTAATCCGGTCAGTCCGACAAGTTATGCACACTAAAAAAATGGTTTTAAACAAAATAAGTATTATAATATTTATTATCAGGAGAATAGTTTGAAAAAGTTTTTTGTAATTACATCAATTATTTGTATTTCTGCATTACTTAAAGGTGAAGGCTATAAAGGGACTTTGCCTGATTTATCAGTAAAAAGAGATTACATGATTGAAAAAGATTTACCTAAAAATCTTGATGTTTTACCTCTTGATAAATTGACCATTCCAATTAAAAGACCTGTAAAAATTGACAGCATTTTAGATGAATATCTTGATGATATTACAAATGCCGAAAATCAACTCGAAAGATTAGCTGAAATTTTAAAAGGCGATAAATCTTTTAAAAACTTTATTGCTGCTGCAAATGTTTTAAATCTTACTACTCAAAATATATTGGATAAATATAAAGAGGATAGATTTAATCAAGCGAATAAATGTTTGGACGATATAAATCATGATGTTCAGGTAATAAAAGATTATTGGGTAAAAGTTAATAAAACCGCACCTTATGCTTCTGTTTATGAAACAGAAGGTGCATATACCGGTGCCGTTTTAAATAATCAATTAAATAAATTTATAAAAGTTTTGGAATATGCTAACAGAGATTTGAAAAGCAAAGTTCCTCAAAAAGAATTATAAAAAACTATTCATACCTTAAAGCATCAATCGGATTTAATTGAGAGGCTTTTTTAGCAGGATAATATCCAAACCCTATACCTACAAGTGCCGAAAACATAAAGGAAATGATTATCGGCATTATGTTTATAACGGGAGGCATCTCTGAAAATATCGCTACAACAAGTATTATCAGTAAACCGAAAATTATTC
>JAKSUS010000009.1 GCA_024408745.1 Candidatus Gastranaerophilales bacterium
TGAAGATGAAGCCCGCAATATCTTAGAACTCGTACGTTGTGCAAACGTTCACACTCAAAAACCTTTAACGGACAGTGAGTTGAGATTTATTTATCATTATCCTTCCGTTGCGGCAAAAATAATGACAACAACTCCTTATTATATGCCGTCAGGAGAACTTGAAAAGCGTATTAACGAAAGACCGACAGTAACTTCAGAAGCAATTGTATAAAGGGAATATAAAATGGGACAAACGATAGCAGAAAAAATATTAAGCGCTCACGCAGGCAAAGATGTAAAAGCAGGTGAATTAATCATAGCAAAAGTTGATGTAAAAATGGTTCAGGACGGAACAGGACCTTTAACCGTTCAAGAATTTAAGAAAATGGGTAAAACTCTTGCGGATCCCGAAAGAACTATTTTATTTATTGACCACGCAGCACCAAGTCCGAGAAAAGAACTCTCTAATTCTCACATGGTATTGAGAGATTTTGCAAAAGAATACGGTGCAATACTTTCTGATGTTGGCGACGGTGTTTGTCATCAAAGACTTGTTGAAAGTTTTGTTTTTCCGGGGGAAATTTTAATTGGTGCAGATTCTCACACTTGCACATCAGGTGCTTTAGGCACATTCGCAACAGGCATGGGTTCAACTGATATTGCAGTTGCTATGGCTTTAGGAAAAACCTGGATGAAAGTTCCTCAAACTTATAAAATCGTTGTTGAAGGCGATTTTCAGGTTGGAGTCGGTGCAAAGGATTTAATTTTGCATTTAATCGGTTTAATCGGTGCAGACGGTGCAACTTATAAAGCATTAGAATTTACAGGTGAAACTATTAAAAAAATGCCTATGGCTGACAGGTTTACTTTAGCAAATATGGCAGTTGAAGCAGGTGCAAAAGCAGGCTTATTTGAAACCGACAACACAACAAAAGAATATCTTGAAAGTAAAGGAAACGGAGATAAATTCAAAGTTATTAAAGCTGATGAAGATGCGGTTTATGAAAGAGTTATAAACATTGATGCAACAAGAATTGAACCTACAATTTCCTGTCCTCATACGGTTGATAATACAAAAATCGTTTCTGAAGTAAAAGATATTAAGGTTAATCAGGTTTTAATCGGAACTTGCACAAACGGAAGAATTGAGGACTTTAGATTAGCGGCAAAAATTTTAAAAGGACAAAAGGTTCACGAAGATGTAAGATTATTAATTACACCTTCATCAAGAACAGTTTTGAAAAAAATGTTAGAAGAAGGCTTGGTTGATATATTTGTTGAAGCAGGTGCAGCACTTGTAACGGCAGGTTGCGGTGCTTGTGTCGGTGTTCATGCAGGAATTTTAGGTGACGGTGAAGTTTGCTTATCAACACAAAACAGAAACTTCCAGGGCAGAATGGGTAATACTCAAGGTAATATTTACTTATGTTCACCTGCAGTTGCAGCATACAGTGCAATTCAGGGACATATTTCAGACCCGAGAGAAATTCTTTACGGAAATGAAACCTTGAAAATTTATCCTCACGAAAATTACATGAAATAAATTATGCTTTTTAAAATATTACCATTTATAAATCAACCGTTAATAATTTTAGGATTTATAGTTTTTGCAATAATTCCTTTGTTATTTTCGCTTGCTTTTCACGAAATGTCACATGGTTTTGTCGCATATAAATTCGGTGATATTACTCCGAAAATCATGGGAAGATTAACTTTAAACCCGTTTAAGCATTTAGATAAAGCAGGAACAATATGTTTGTTGTTATTTGGTTTAGGTTGGGCAAAGCCTGTAATGATTAACCCGAATAACATTCCTAATTCAACTCAGAGAATGTTGGTTGCTCTCGCAGGACCATTATCAAATACTTTTTTAGCAGTTGTTTTTGCTTCAATAATGGCACTTTTAAAAAATTATTATAATATGAATTCAAATGATTTACTTATGATGTTTTTAAATATTAATGTTCAGATAAATTTAGCCTTAGCAGTTTTCAATATGATTCCGATTCCGCCTCTTGACGGTTCAAGAATTGTAACTTGGATATTGCCAAACGGTTTAAAAGAAATTTATAACAAAATTGAACCGTATGGAATTTTTGTTTTAATGGTTTTAATGTTTACGGTAGGTTTTGCAAAAATATTTGAGTTAGCCGATATTTTACAAAATTATTTGTATTCATTATTAAAGATTGTATAAAATAACAATATTCTGATAATTTGTTATATTTAACTAATTTAATTTTATATCTCAGGAAATAAAACAAAATTTATAAATTTTTCGTTTTTTTGATAGAATTATAATAAGGAGTGATTTTTTGAAATGAGTGATAATTATATTTCAATCGGAAAAATTACAAATTTTCATGGAATAGCAGGAGAGGTAAAAGTCGGATATACCAAAGGCAAAGAACATCAGCTTTTAGGCGAAGATATTTTTTATATAAAAAAAGATAATGCTTTTCAAAAACTTACTCTTAGTAAAATTAGATTTCATAAAAATACTGCACTTATTAAGTTTGAAGAAATTAATTCAATAAATGAGGCGCTTGAATTTAAAGGTTGTATTCTTTATCTTGAAAAAGAAAGTTTAAAAAATACTCTTGAAGAAGATGAATTTCTTGTTGATGATTTAATTGGTGCTAATGCTTATAATCAGAATAGTGAACTTATAGGAATTGTTGATTGTATTAATAAACAAGGGTTTTCAGACCTTTTAAGTATTAAAAACAATGAAGGCAAAAGCTTCTTGGTTCCTTTTGTTAAAGAACTTGTGCCGACTGTTGATTTAGAGAATAAAAAAATTGTAATTAATGCAATAGAAGGGTTAATTGAATAATTATGCAATTTAATATACTTACATTATTCCCTGATTTTATAGAAAGTTATTTTGAATACAGTATCTTAAAAAGGGCTAAAGATGCAGGTGTCGTTTCAGTTAAAACAATTAACCCGAGAGATTTTTCGACATCTAAGCATAAAAAAGTTGATGATACTCCTTATGGTGGCGGAGCAGGCATGGTTTTAATGTGTGAGCCGTTTTTCTTAGCTTATAATTCTTTTGAAAAAAAAGAAAACTCAAAAACAATTCTTTTAACTCCGCAGGGAAAACCTTTTACTCATAAAATTTCAAAGGAATTGGCGACTTATGATGAATTAACAATAATTTGCGGTCATTATGAGGGGTTTGATGAAAGAATAAGAGAACATATAGATTGCGAAGAAATTTCAATCGGCGATTTTGTTTTAACGGGTGGCGAACTTCCTTCTTTATGCTTAATAGATAGTATTTCAAGGAATTTAGAAGGAACTTTGGGAAAAATAGAATCGGCAGAATATGACAGTTTTTCTGATGAACTTTTGGAGTATCCCCAATACACAAAACCTTATGATTATAACGGTTGGACAGTACCTGATGTGTTATTGTCGGGTAATCATGCCGAAATTAATTATTGGAGAAAAAAAGAACAACTTAGAAGAACAAAACTTCGTCGTCCTGATTTATTTGAAAAGTTTTTGAAAAAAGAATTGACAAAAGAAGAAAAGAAGATGTTGAATGAATTAGAAAAAGAGGAGATATAAATGGATTACATGCACACAATAATTATGGGATTTATGCAGGGGTTGACGGAATTTTTACCTGTCAGCAGTTCAGGACACATTGTTTTGACAAGTGTTATCTATAAAATGATTACAGGGCAAGATTTTACCGTAGCCGGTGAAGAAGAAGTGTTTTTTGATATTATGCTTCATTTGGGAACATTAATTGCAGTTTGCATTTATTTCAGAAAAGAAATTGTTATTTTTATAAAATCATTTTTTACTGCTTTAAAAACAAGGAACTTCAATAATTATAGAGCCATGCTTCCTGTTTATATAGTTACAGGTACATTTTTTACATGTTGTGTAGCATATCCGATATCTGATTTTTGCGAAACCTTACTTACAAGACCTGTTGTGGTTGGCGGATTATTGATGATAACAGGTATAATTCTTTTGATTTCGGAAAAGTTGTCAAACAGAATTGAAGTTAAATCAACGGAAGTAAATTTTAAAAAGTCAATATTAATAGGTATAGCACAGGGTTTGGCAATTTTCCCCGGTATTTCACGTTCGGGTTCAACTATTGCTACTGCTTTGGCTTGCGGTGTCGGAAGAGTAAATGCTGCAAGATATTCGTTCTTATTAAGTATTCCTGTTATTTTAATTGCAGTTGTTTATGAATCAAAAGATATTTTAGACCCCGCAATATATTCTAACCTGAGTTGGGGACCGATTTTAGCAGGAGCAGTTGTAGCCGGAGTTGTCGGATATTTATGTATTAAATATTTTATAATATTTTTAAACAGATTCTCGTTAAATGCTTTTGGATATTACTGTTTAGCCATAGGTTTATCAGCGATTATTTATTTTAAATTCTTCGCTTAAAACTGCTTTTTCAAGATTATCCGTTTATACTCAACAAAAACATTGTTATTAAAGCATTTATTGTTGCTAAATAAGCATTTACATAAATCCAAACTTGAAAAGTTTGTATTAATCATGAATATACACATTTTTCATATTCAGATAATTTGTTTTATGTAAATAATTTTGTCTTAGAACTTATTTTAACGGTAATTTTACGGTAAAAGTTGTTCCGTTTTTCTTGGAACTTTCTACTTTTATTTCACCGTTATGAAGTTCTATAATTTTTTTACTTAAATATAAGCCCAAGCCTGTGCCGACTTTTCTGTATTTTTTTTCTGTCGTAAAATATCGTTCAAAAATATAAGGAATATTTTCTTTCGGGATTTCTTTGCCAAAATCTTTTATATCAATACATAAATAATTTTGTTGTTTATATATATTAATTTCAATATTGGTATTTTGCGGTGCAAATTCTATTGCGTTTGTTAATAAATTTTTAAAAACTCTTGAAATTTCATTAACATCAACAAAATTTTCGGTATTTGGGGTTGTATTATTTGTTATAAATTTTGTTGAATTTTCATCAGCTATATATTTTATTTTATCAATTTCCGACATTAAAATTTCGGAAATATCTGTTTTAACAGGATTAATTTTAAATACGCCATCTTCTAATTTATAAACATCTAAAATGGTTGTTACTAATGACATCATATCGTTATTATTGATAAGCATGTTATTTAGTGCTTCCTTTTGTAATGGTTGCAAAGTGCCAAAAGCCTCTTGAAGCAATAAATTTAAAACTTTTTCTTCTGCTATTATCGGTACTTTTAAATCGTGTGTTAAAGTTGCAACAAAAGTATTTTTTAATTTTTGGAGTTGAATATCAGACGTAATATCTTTTGCGATTATAAAATAATTAGTTTTTTTATCTTTATCCAAAAATTTTTTAATGCTGATACTTACTGTCAAACTTATTTTTTTTATATTGAAAACTAAAATTAAATTTTTTTTATCGCTTTCAAATATTTCGGAATAATCAAGTTTTATTATTTTATTTTGTAAATTACAGACAGAATATTTTTTTAAAATATCGGGTAAATACTGCCCGATTAAATTTGTTTTTGATTTTCTAAGCCATTTAACTAAAGTAGTATTTATTGTCAGGATTTTTAAATCTTCGGAAAGCGTCATTGCGCCTTCATTTAACATATTAAACAAGGCTTTTAAATATTCATTATTAGCTTGCATGGTATTTTGGTACTCTTTAATCATGTTTTCTCTGTCATCAAGAGCTTCAAGCATATTGTTAAAATCATTTATAAAATCAGTATCATCAGTATATTTATCGAGCGAAAGACGGTTTGATAAATTACCAAATCTTACTTCTTTTAATATTTTTTTTACGTTATTGTATAAATCAAATTTATTTAACATGTATTATAACCCTGTTTTTTATAGTATAATATAATCATAAAATAATTTATACCGGAGGGAAAAGAATGGCAAAGATTATGATTGTAGATAACGTAGCTTTTGAAAGAGTAACCTTGAAAGATATTGTTGGTCAAGTCGGTCATGAAGTTGTAGCTGAAATTAATAACGGTTTTGATTTATTAAAAGCATATAAACAGACAAAACCTGATTTTGTAATAATGGATATTACTTTCCCTGACGATGACGGCATGGAAGTTTTAAAAGAATTGTTTGAAAATTTCCCTGATGCAAAAGTATGCATTTGTACCGCAATGGCTCAACAAGCGATAATAATTCAGGCAGTTCAGTTAGGCGTGAAAGATTTTATTGTTAAGCCATACAATGCGGAAAGAATTAAAGAATCTTTGAAAAAATATTTAGGATAAATTATGATTAAGAAAATTTTTATTTTTATAATATTTACTTTATTTGTATTCAATTTTTCATCTGTTGCAATAGCTAAACAGAAAGAACTACAACCGTTAAAAATTGAACAAAATGTTGAAAAACCCTATAAATACGGTTCTTTTGAAAAAACATTTGATAATCCTGCTTTAGATAATAATAAAGAAACAACTTTTGCCGATAAATTAAATTCAGGAAGAAAGGAACCGTCGGTTCTTGATGTTTTTAATTCATTGATATTTGTTATTATTTTGATTTTAATAACAGGTTGGATTTATATGAAAGTTAAAAGAATTAATCCTGAACAATTATTAAGCGGAAAATTTAATAAATTAAGCGAAAATAACTTTAAAATAGTATCTTCGCTTCAACTTGGTGCCGGAAAATCTATATATTTAATTGAGATAAACAATAAACAACTTATTGTCGGGACGACTTCAACAAATGTAAATCTTCTTGCACAAATGGATAAAGCGGAAGATAATAAGGAAATCCCAAAAGAATGTATTGAAAAACTTTTTAACGATAAAACAGAAGAATTTAAAAAATTGGAAGAATAATTTTAAATATGATATAGTAGTTTTGAAATAGAAGAAAAGAGGAAAAATATGGCAAGAATAGTAAGACCTACTTGGGCAATAAGATGTACACAATCAGGTTGCAAAGAACTTTTTGAAGTTGTTGAACTTGAACCCGGTAAACAACAAGAAGTTGTATGCCCTAAATGTGGTGAACATTATGTTTATCCCGTTCTTCCTTCACAAGAAGATTAATTAAGGATGTTTCAGGATAATTCAGGCAAAAATTACAGAACGTATAGTCAATATTTAAAAGATAAATTTGGCGAAAAAGTTTATAAGGTCACTCTTAATGCAAATTTAGGGTGCCCTAATCGTGACGGGACAAAATCTTTCGGCGGTTGTATATTTTGTGATGATGTCGGTTCGTTTTCTCAGGCGCATGACCTTAATTTGCCGATAGAAGAACAACTCATTACAGGTATTAATAATTTGGAAAAAAGATTTCATGCAAAGAAATTTATTGCTTATCTTCAATCTTATTCAAACACTTATGGTGATGTTGCAAAATTAAAGAAAATTTATGACGCTTCCGTTAATAATGAAAGAGTTGTTGGTATATCAATAGGTACAAGACCAGATTGTGTTGATGAAGAAAAAATATCATTAATTCAAAGTTATACATTTAATAGAGAAGTTTGGATTGAATACGGTTTGCAGAGTATAAAAGATAAAACTTTGGAACTAATTAACCGTTCTCATACCTCAAAAGAATTTATTGATGCGGTTAAAATGACTCAAAATAAAGGCATAAAAATTTCTGCACATGTTATTTTAGGACTTCCCGATGAAACTAAAGAAGATATGTTAGATACGGCAAAGGCACTTGCCGATATAGGAATAGACGGAGTTAAAATTCATTGTCTTTGCGTTTTAAAAAATTCGAAATTAGAAAAATTATATAATAACAATGAGCTGAAAGTTTTAGAAGAAGATGAATATGTTGATTTAGCATGTTCATTTATGGAATTATTGCCTGAGAATGTTATAATTCATAGACTTGCAGGTAACGGGTATAAAAAATCATTACTGGTTCCTCAATGGCTGGGACAAAAATTTAAAACTCTAAATAAAATTGATGAATGGTTTACTGAACATAATTCATGGCAGGGAAAAAAATATAATATTTAACCTTACATTAAGCTGATAGCAATTTTTTGCAATTAGTTGTTTTTATATATATAAGTAAGGTTAGGAAACTCATGTCATTAAATTTTTCACAAAACGCACAATATCTAAATCAACCGCAGAACGGTAATTTTGGAGCAGTAAATGTACCACAGGTGCAAGAACCTGTTTCATATTCCATTTTAAAAGGCATGGGTATACCGACAACTGGTGATGAATTTGTAAAATTTGCTCCTTTCTTTGGAGTTTCGGTTGTGTTGAGTAAAATCTTTTCCGCTTTTGCAACCGTTGCAAGCAGAGTAAATCCTTTCAGCAAAGGTGTTCCTGCAGGCATGACTGTTGCAGAAAGTTTTGAAAATTCATTTTTAGGTAAATTGGGAAGAAAAATTGATAATGTCTTATTCCCGTTTTTAAATAAAAATAAAGGAAAAATTGATTCTGCCAGAGCAGGCATATCAAAAGTTACTCCTGATTGGACAAAAAATCTTTATGAAAAATTCAAAATCGGTGTTGCACCTAAAAATAATATGGCTTTATTCCAATACAGAGGTGCTACTCATGCTGCTTCTAACGCATTTTTCGATGTATTGAAACAAGTTAAACCAAGCGAATTATTAAAACTTGGCTTAAAAGAAGCGGATGTTGCACAGATATTAGCAATTGCAGAAAATACAAAAGCAGTAGACAGAAAAACCTTATTACAGGGTCTGGAATTTGTTGCAGATAAATTTAAAAACGTTAAAGCAAAAGATTTACAGGGACTTTTACTTAAATCAGGTAAAAAATCCTACTTATTAAATGAATTAAATAAAGCGAGAGCATTTATTGCTCCGAATGCAAAAACCGGTTTCACAAAATACTTACAAAAAGGCTTGATGTACTTATCCGAAGGTGCCGGTGGCGGTGTTATCGGTGGCGCGCTATTCGGTATTTTGATGAACAGTTTATTTATGGCTACTACTATTAAACGTACTTGGGAAGCTCCTTGGAAGGAAAAATTCAGTACCTTTATGGAAGGCTTAATGGTAGAATTCGGCGGAATTTACTTCACAATGGTTTTAGGTACAAGATTAACTTATAAATTGTTGGGCTTGAAAAATGCCGATAAAACTGCAGCACAATTAGCGAATATTAAAGGTTTAACCGAAACTATTAATGCTGCAAAAGGTGAATTTAAAAATCTTGATGTAATTTTAAAATATGTCAAAAAAGGTAATATGACACCTGAACTTCAAGGTGCAATAAAAGAAATACTTCAAGGAATTAATACGGAAGGATTAACTCCTGAAATTAAGCAATTAATAAGTAAAACTATCGGAGCAGAACCTGTTAAAAAAGGTTTCTTAGGTGGCTTATTCAGATCTAAAATGCCTGCTCTGAAAGATTTAACAAAAGAGGAAGCTATAAAAGTATTTGAACATTTAAGAGAAGTTAAAGGAAGTGCTATTAATAGCTCTATTGATAATTTAGCAAAAATGCGTGCTTTCCAAAAAGTACCAAAAGGCGGTTTCTTCAGAAACTTATTTAACAGACCTTTAAGATGGGCAGGTAATTTCTTATCTATTGGTTTGGAAAATCTTCCGACAAAAGTCGGGGTTAAGGGCGTTTCTAAATTTAGATTATTCTTTAGCAAATTATGGAACGGTGTTAAATTTGCAGGCGGTTATCCGTTGAGATTTATTCTTGTCGGTATGATTGTTACTCCACCGTTAACAAATTTATTAGGCAAAATTTCGCATACATTATTCGGTAAACCGACAAAATCAATTATGGATGAAAGAGATGGCAAAAACGAAGAAACTAAAAATCAACAAATTGCACAACAACAAAATCCTCAAAATCCGGATAAAATGTTAGCATATTCACAAATCACAAAACAATTAGGTCAATTAAGAAGTGCTTATGAACAACAACAAAAACAACAAACTCAACAAGTGCAACCGTCACTTCTGACTGCAACTTTAAAAAATAAACAAGAAGCAATAAATATGCCTAAACCACAAGTGCAGCAAGCATCAAAAAAAGATTTATCTCCTGCAACTTATATCCCTCAAGTAAAAGCAACCCAAATAGCTGATGCAGGTAAAATTGATGAAATCAACAGAAAGCTTGCGCAAAGTGAAAATGTTGAAAAATATGCAATGAAAGAATTAAATTCACTTCATACTAAAAATGATGCTTATGAATTTTAGGACTCTATAATGTCAAATACAATCGAAAATAATAGAATATATAACACATTTACACCGTTTATTTCCAAAAATACACAAACCGCAGACAGAACCTTGCGAGGACGTCGCAGACGTCATAATACATCGCAGGATATTTCAAAATCATTTTTTAAATATTTCACACCTTCTGCATTATTATTAATTCCTGTTTTGGCAATAACCGTTTCAAGAACCCACTTGAACAGAATGTTATTTAATGCTGACAGAGAATATTTTTTAGCCGAAATGAAAGGCGGTTTTATAAAAAGCATTTCAAAAAAATGTTCTATTGCCAAATATTATTTGATAAATAAATTAAGTGAATTAATTACTCCGTTAAAACAGAGAAAAGACAGGATTTTTTCTAATGTTACAAATCCTGAAAACAAAACACTTTTTGCGAGAGGAGTTCAGACAATTAACGGTTATTTTAAAAAGAATAAAATAGCAGCGGCCGGTAAACGAACGGAAAAAGTTAAAAAAGTTTTTGAAAAATTGGTTGATAATATAGAAAAACAATTAAAAACCATTGATGATAGCGCATTAGGAAAAATAAAAACACTTTTGCCTGATGAAATGTTAAAAACAAAATCTGACGGTATGCCGAGAGTTATTGATTTTTCTAAAACAAAAGACGGAAAAAGCAGAACAGATGAAATTAAAAAATTAATTGATGAAATAAGAACTCTTTTAAAAGATGAAAAGCCCGAATATGATAAAATTATTCAAAAAATAACATACTCTTGTGATGATATTTTTGATGAAGGTATGGAAAGTTTAATAAAAATAAGAAAAGAGCTTTCAAAAAGTAAAATTTTAGATCCTCAACAGAGGACACAAATTAAAAAGATGTATGGTAATTTGGTTAAATATAAGTTCGCTGAACTTATAGAAGGTAAAAATGCTTTAACCTCTCAGGAATTAAGAGCACTACATCTTGAAGAACTGAAGCAAAATTTTGAAATATTAAAAACATATTTACCTGATAAACAAATTTATAAAATCGAATTAGAAAAACTTGAAAAGCTTTTAAACGAAAAAGCAAATCCTGAAAATATGGGCATTTTAGAAAAAATAAGAATGTTGTTAAAATGTAATGACATTAAATCTGATTTGGTGAAAGAAAATAAAACTCCCGCACTTTTTAAACAGTATCAGACGGAAGAATATATAAAAACAAAAGAATTGATAAAAGATTTTGCCAAAGAATTAAAAATAGGAGGGAAAACCGAAAAATATATGTTGCCTAATTCCCTTGAAGAAATAAATAACGGTAAAATATTTACTCATGCAATTTCAACTTTAATTCCGACAGGAGCATTACTCGGAACCATAATCGGTACAAAAAACAAAGAGAAAAAAAATAATACAAACAGAACTTTAGCTGCATTTTTAATTGGTGCGGTAATAATGTTTTTAAGCTATTATTTTGCAATATGTTCAAGAAGAGTTTCAATAGCATACGGACTTCTTGCAACATTAATTTCAACAAAAATTATAGATAAATTTATTCAGAAAAATTAATAAAAAGCAGTTATTTAATAATAACTGCTTTTTCGTAGTTTATATTTATTTTCTATTTGATGTTTGAATAAGTCCAAGCATCAAGATTTGCATCATTTCCGTCGTTCAATTCGGCATCTTCATATCCCGGGTTTGAACTGTTTCTGTGAGCAATAGGTTTATACAGTCTGTTATAGTATTCAATTACCATTCTGTCAGAGTTGAAGTAACCTTCAGAAATTCTGATTGCTTTAGACATTAATTTTGCCCATTTAGCTTTGTTTTCATAATATGTCGGGATAATATCATTTTCAATTACATTCATAATATATTCATGATCTTTCCAATGTCTTTCTTCCCAAGGAATATCATCATCTAAACCGGGATATTCAACAGAATAACCGTTAATACCGTTAAATGTACCTTCAACAGTCCAACCGTCATAAATTGATAAGTGAATAGCGCCGTTCATATTTGCTGACATGCCTGAAGTTCCTGATGCTTCAAAAGGTCTGAGAGGAGTATTTAACCAAATATCAGAACCTCTTTTTAATTTAGCACTTAATTCCAATTCATAGTTAGGAAGAACAACTACATTCTTCAATTCATAAGACTGATGAAGAATTTTGTTGAACATTTCTCTGCCCATTGTATCATCAGGGTGGAATTTGCCTGCGAAAATAAGTTGAATTTTATTTTCGTTTAATAATTTACAAATTCTGTCTCTGTCCATTAATATTAACCAAGCACGTTTGTAATCAGCAAAACGTCTTGCCCAAGTGATTGTTAAAACATTTGGGTCAAACATTTTACCTGTTGTACTTGCAATATATTTGAACAATTCTTTTTTCATATCAATTTTTGCCTGCAAATATTCTTCTTTTGTTCTTGCATCTCTGATACGTGCATCTTGCCAATAGTGAAGATTTACTGCATTTGTAATTGCTGTGATAGGGCATTTTCCGTCAACCCATTCCCACATCTTATTAGCAACAAGACCGTGAAGCTGAGAAACGGCATTTGCAATTCTGCTCATTCTTAAAGCGGCAACTGTTAAAGAGAAATCTTCACCGCCTAAACGAACTGCTGTATCTCTTGAAGCACCTGAGAAAAATCCTGCTTCATTCAACAAATCAACTCTGTGAACTTCATTGCCTGCCGCAACAGGAGTGTGAGTTGTAAATACGGTTTTTTCTTTAACTTTATCTAAGTTTCCGTTATACATTCTTAAAAGTTCAAATGCTGCAGGAAGTGCATGACCTTCATTCATGTGAAGAACATCAAACTTATAACCTGCTGCAAGAAGAACTCTTACACCTGCAATACCTAAAACGATTTCTTGGCTGACTCTGATTCTTTCATCTCCGTCATATAAACGGTGAGAAATTTTTCTGATTTCCTCAGAGTTTTCGGGAATGTCAGTAGTTAAAAGATATATAGGACATGTGCCAAACAGTTTTGGTTCAACTCTATACGCTTTAACTTTAACATTTTGACCGAAAATATTAACATCAACCATAATATTAGGGTCTGTTAAAAAGTCATAATGTTTCCTTACATAAGCAACTTCTACATTATTGTTTTGGTCAATTCTTTGGTCATAATAACCGAAAGACCATAAAAAAGTAACACCAACCATTGGTAATCCTAAGAAACCTGCTGATTGCATATGCGAACCTGCGAGAAATCCTAAACCGCCTGAATAAGTACTTAATGATTGGTCTAAAGCCATTTCCATTGAAAAATAAGCAACTTTTGGTAACGTCATCTTCTTATCCTTTATATTTAATCTAAGAGCATAATTATTATGCATATTTTAATATAACTCTATTCAAAAAACAAGATTGTAAATATTTGAATACTATTATATTTTAGCATATTACAAAAAAATTGCCAAATTCTCAACAAAGTTAGTACTATTATTGGCAAAATTTCATTTGTTTGAAGTAGAAAAATTTATAATGCAGTTGGTTTAAGTGCTTTATTTTTAAATTTGGTAATATTTGCCTGAAATAATAATTCCACGCTGCCAATCTGACCGTTTCTTTGTTTTGCAATAATAATTTCTGCTTTACCACGATTTTCAATTTCTGTATTTTCTTTACCGTAATAATCTTCTCTGTGAATGAACATAACGATATCGGCATCTTGTTCAATAGAACCTGATTCTCTCAAGTCTGAAAGCATCGGTTTTTTATCATTACGTTTTTCAATATCACGGGATAATTGTGAAAGTGCAATTATAGGAACATCAACTTCTCTTGCAATACCTTTTAAGCCTCTTGAAATAGCGGAAATAACATTTACACGGTTCATATCATTGTTACCGCCTTTACCTGTTGTCCCTTCCATAAGTTGCAAGTAGTCAATAACAACTAACCCAATTTCACCTAATTTCATAGCAGCTTTACGACATTTTGCTCTTAAATCAGTAATTGTTAGAATAGGAGTATCGTCAATATAAACAGGAGCTTCAGATAAAATACCCATTGCTTCGGATAATTTTATCCAGTCTGAATCCTGCATTCTGCCTGATTTCAATCTTCCCATATCAATTTCTGCCTGAGAACATAACATACGTTGAACGAGTTGATCTTTTTTCATTTCAAGTGAAAATATTAAAACAGGTTTTTTTGAATTTACTCCTATATTTTGAGCAATATTAAGTGCAAATGCAGTTTTACCTACAGAAGGTCTTGCCGCTAAAATAATTAAATCTGATTTTTGCAAACCTGATGTGATTTCGTCTAAATCATAAAAACCTGTTGAAAGTCCTGATAATTCACCGCTGTTTCTGTATCTTTCATCAATTTGTTCATAAGCATTAGCGACAATCTCTTTGATGTGAACAAGGTCTGCTTTTGTCCGTTTTTGAGCGATAGAGAAAATAGCACGTTCGGCAAGCTCTAATACTTCACCCGTTGAACCTTCTTCATAAGCCAATTGTGCAATATCGGAACCTGCATTAATTAAATCTCTTAAAGATGCTTTTTCTGCAACAATTTTTGCATAATATTCGGCATTTGTCGCGGTAACGACATTAACCGCCAAACGGTTAATTTTATCACGTCCGCCTACTAATTGTAATTTGTTTTTAGAATTTAATGCTTCCGATACCGTAATAATATCAA
>JAKSUS010000090.1 GCA_024408745.1 Candidatus Gastranaerophilales bacterium
ATGTATAATCTGCCTTCTTCATTTTTACCACCAAATAAATACTCCTCTTTAAAATTTTTAATATCTTTCTTAATTTTTGAACCAAAATCGTATGGTAAGCCACCGTGAATATATTTTGTATCAACATCTAAGAGCACTCCTTGCGGTCTGAAAAATCTATACTTTGATTCAGGACGCTCAGCATAACTTGCGGATAACAATGTATCGGAATCGACTAAAGAAAATGCATCAAATTTAGCTAATTCGCTAGAATCAGTTAAACCATGTACAAAGAATTTTATATTGCCTGTATCAATTGCTGTTTTAGTTTGACTTTCTCCTGAATACCCTATTGCAGAAATGCCTCTCGAAATTGTGCCTTTTGGGAAACCTAAATCTTCCCAATTTTCAACTTCATTATATTTAATTATAACTAAGCCGTCTTTATCTATATACACACCTTTGATATTTGTACTACCGTCAGAATTTATTTGTTTTATCTGAGATTTAATACTTTCAGATTTCGGTAATTTAGTAACAGGTAATAACGGTTGAGTCGTTTGCAACTCAGCAACGTATTCCTTAATTCTTTCAGCGCAAGTTTCTGCTACTTTTCCATAACCTGTATTATCATGAAAACTATCATCAACTTTTACTGATTTTAAGTCAGCATGAGTGAAAATTAGCGACATATCAAAAAGATTATCCTGTTGTAAATCAAATGCTACTGATTGTAATCTTTTTGTAAGTATTTTTTGATTTTTTGCACTGTTTACATATCCTAACCATTCGTGATGGCGAATTAATTTGTACAGTTTTATTTCTTCTTCTTTTGTTAAATTGAATTTTTTAGCAATAAAGAATGTATCAAAACTTCCTTCCGTTGCATGAGTCGGGTCTGGGGAACCTTCTGTTTTTGTTATATCATGAAGCATAGCTGCTAATAGTATTATCTTTTTATCAGAGTTATTTAACTTTTGAAACTTAACATCTTGGGAAATTTTTTGCACAACTTTTAAAGAATGTTTCATAACATCAAACTGGTGTGTACCATGCTGATATCTGCCTATCATGCTTTGCATTTCAGGTAAAACTGTCAAAACTTCATTCAATAATTTTTCAACATGAGGATTATTTACTTTTACTTTCTGCTCAGAATATCTTATAACATCAGGTCTTAAACTTTCAACAACTGCTTTTGTTAAAGGACTTTCTATTTGTGCAAGTTTTTCACCGTTATTCAAATTTACCGGATAACCTAAAATAGAATAACCTGATTTAGTATTTATATTATGATGTAATTCAAAGCCGAAGTAATCAAATACTTTTTGCCTTTCTGTTTCAGGCAAATCTTTTGTTTTTTCAAGAACTGATTTTATGAAATCTTCTTCTGAAAATTCTTGTGCGATTTTCAAGTCAGCAAATTCTTGTGTTGATAAAGTGCTTAATGTTTGCCCTAAATTATCCATAGAATTATTAAATACAGAAATTTGTTTCGTTTCTAAAGTTTTAGTTTCTATACCTAAAGAACGACCTATCTGAGGAAGTACTGCACAATATTCTTCCTGATTTTTAGGCACAAGCGGGAAACATTTTCTCAATTCTTCGCTTACTTCAAATACACCTGTATTGCTTGCTACTAATGCTTTTAATAGTTCTTTCTTTTCAGATAATTTGATTTCATTAATACTTTTAACTTGGGCTAATCCAATAAAATCAATAGCCGTTCGGAAATCACTTTCTCTTAAATTGTTTGCATTTTCAATTCCTATTTTTTGTACAAGTCTTCTTGCAATATTAACATCGAGATTTTTATCAATTAATATGCCCGCAAGAGCATTTACCGGAAGAGTTTTTTTATCAAGACATTCTCTTAATAAAGGGTTATTTTCATCAATATTATTTATGATTTTATTAATATTCCATGGATACAATCCTATTCTTATTAATTGTAATGCCATTTGAGGCTTTTGCTCTGATGCTGAACAAACTCTGACAATATCATCAGGTGAAAAATTCTTTGTTATGCATAAATCTATTATTTCTTGATGTTGTGCATACTTTTTCGCCAATCCGCCAATACAAGGTATATCGTAACTGTTATCACATGATACGGACTTAGGCTCATCAAATTCAGTTTTGCCAAACAGTTCCTCATTATTATCAAGCATTGTTTCGAGGCGTTTTATGGACACATCAGAAAGGGATTCTTCATTGGATTTATCCGTTAATATGTAATTTTTTACAAATTTCAACGTAAAATCATGATTGATTTTATATGCCTTAACTATTTCATTACAAAGTTCAGCAGAATAAATCATCTGAGCACTTTCAAGATATTTTTGAGCAATAGCATTATCAAGTTGATTGATAATTGTTAGAAATAAAACATTTGTGCTGTTTTTCATTTTATATTTGTTAATACATTCTTTTACAAAATCAGGGTTAATTTGATAAGCCTGAACTAAATTATCTATAGAATTAGCTGACTTAATTCCTGCAGATAAAAGTTTTTTTACTAAAGGTTCGTTTATTGTTTTGCATTCACTGATTAACTTAATATCTTCAGTATTTTGAATACCGTATTTAAAACATTCTAATATAGTATCAGAGTTTTTATCAAACGTTAATGCAATTTCTTTAATCAACTCGCAATCACCGATATTATGCTCCAGACAAGCTTTGACGGCTTCCCTGTTTATACTGTCTGCTTCTACAATGGTTCTTAGCTCATGCGGATTTGTTATACCGTATAAAAAGAATTTTTCTGCCATCTTTGAGTTGATTTTATATGCTTCTACAATATCAGTAAATCCATATTTTATTCCTCTATCAAGATATTTTTTTACTAAATCAAAATTTTCAGTAGCAGCTATATATAAATCAGACTTATCAACATCAGTTAAAATCTTATGGAATTTTGACATCATAAAATCATTTATTGTTTTCTCATCAACAGTATATTTAGGAGTTTTTATATCTTCTGCTTTTTCGGTTGATTTCATTGTGCCTGCAAGTGCTAAACCTTCTGCCAGTTTCTCGCCTGCAACTTTCGCAATTGCTTCAGGCACTGCCGGAAGTTTATCTAATGAAACAGATAAAATCGGGGCAACATCAGTTGCAATTTCAGTTCCTAAATTAACTGTTCTTGCAAGAGTGTCTTTGATTTTTTCTTTTGCTGATTTTCCTTCTGTATTTTCATCTATTTGACTTTCCTGCATCGCTTTAATGAATTGTTTATATGCTTCCTGCTGCGAAACAATGCCGTCAAACTTACTATCAAATGCATACTGACCACGAACTATCAAATGTAATGATGAAATCATATCATTTGCATTTTTACATTCGATTTTTATGCCGTTACAATTCAAATTGTAGCCTTCGCCGTGCTTTTCAACAGTTACCTTATCTAATTGAGGAATATTTTCTTTGGCAAAGTTCATTGATAAATTTCTTGCACTTCTTGCTCCCTTCATCCACATTAGTAAATGTGAAACAACTTTAATTTGTCCTAAATTCATTCCCTGACTTTGGAATTCTTCTTTGAGCAAATTAACAACTTCATCAACAGTAACATCTTTATTTTTATCCAATGCTGTCTCTATGGTTTTGTTTGCAACTTCAAATCCGGTAAAGCCTAAAACATCTGTTGCAAATGCTGCAACTTCAGCAATTTTTGTCGGGACGGATTTTTCTAAAATCGTTGCATAAACTTCATTTGCATTAACAGCGCCTTTTGCAAACTTTTCACCCAATGCTGTTGCTACTTTTGAAGATGTTTTTGATACAAATTGTGTAACTTTTTGAGTTACTGCTGAGCCAAAGCCTCCTGCAAATGCACCAAAAACAAATGAACCGTTTGCTCCACTCATTACAAGTGCCTGATGTGCCAAGAAGTTTTCATAATCACCTTTAATTACTGTATCTGTAACGTTTGCGCCAGTTCCTGTTATTGCCGAATAAGTGTACATTTTTGTACCTTCATTGAGCATTGGACCTATTAATGATACACCCTTCCCTGTAAGCCTTAATGCACCTTTTAATAATTGATTTTTAACCTGTGTACTCGCAATAGATGTACCTAATCTGTTAAATGTGTTCATTGAGGTTTGTGCTAAAACTTGTCCTGCTCTTGTTTCCGCTGACCAACCCAATGTACCTAACATCAATATTGTTTCACCTAACCCGTTCATTATGATATTCATAGTGTCGGTATTGGGGTTATATAGTTCAATATTAATTGCTTTTCTTATTGCATTCTTGTATTCGTCAGTAAAACTTCCGTCAGGATTTTGTGCTTTGCCTGAATCAATAACTTCAAAGAGTTTTTTAAAAGCTTCTTCCTTATAACTAATTCCGTATTTTTCAGAATATTCACCCTGAATATCTTTAAAACCTTCTTTAAACTTTTCAGGATTAAGAATTTTTAAATCTGCTGCTCTTTGCGCACATTCTTTAAAATATGAAATTAATTGATAATGGTTTTTCTTACCTTCAAAAATATTTACTGCTCTTCTTATGGTTTCAATAATGTCTGAATGTTCACCGTTTAATCCGGCTTCACCTATTGTTTTATTTGTTAAATAGTGAACACCCTCCGCAAACTGACCAAACGGCCCGACACTATCAGTATATTGGTCATTCCAAGATGCTTCCAATAAAAAGAGTTTTATCATTAAATCCTGAGCACGAACTTGATTTTTTACAGTTTCTCGTTTGCTTTCTGTTTCTTCAATTTCTTCAGGTGTTCTTAATGTAATATGATTTGATAATTCTAAAACGGTGGAGATATTATCAAAATTAATTTCTAATCCGTTTTCTTCAAGTAAATCTTTAATACCTTTAGGGTTTGAAATTTTTGCTAACGCTTCTTTGGGTAATGCATTTAATCTTTCTGCAATTTTTTGACCGTCAGAAGTTACTAAAACAATTCCGAGTTCACTAAGAATTTCATCAACAGATAAGGTTTTTTGCTCTTTATTGCCAATATTTGAAATAGTATCATTAACTATTTTCATAGTATTTATAACTGACGGCAAGTCATCAGGAAATGCCATAGCATCAATATCATCAAGCATTTTTGCTTCT
>JAKSUS010000091.1 GCA_024408745.1 Candidatus Gastranaerophilales bacterium
ATTTGATCTATTTAGTTTTGATTACCAATTTTCTAGAGAAGTTAGCTTTTACAAGCAAAGAACAAAGAGAAATATTAAAAGGCAGAGGTGAAAAAGAATTATCCGATTATTATCATCATTTAACCGATACACCTGTTACCAATTTATATGCAGCGGAATATTTACTTGAATTAGATGACGACGATTTGAAATTCAAAGGCCGTATTGATAAACTTGAAAAAAATTCCGACGGCACTTATTCAATTTATGATTATAAAACAGGTAAGGCAAAAAACCATAAAGAAATTTGCATAGGCGGAGAGCATGAAGATTATTATAATCAAATTTGCTTATACAAATATTATTTTGAAAAACAAAAAAATGTTAAAGTCAGAGATGTCGGATTTATTTTCCCTATTGACAGTTCTGTTTACAGATTTACTCCGACAGATGATGAATGTCAGGAAGTTGTTGATAAATTCAAAAATGCTGTTCAGGGAATAAAGAATTCGGAATTTGAAGCAACACCAAGCGAAAATTCTTGTCAGTATTGTCCTTATAAAGATTTTTGCGCTATGAATGCAGTATAAATTTAATGTGTCCGGTTTTGACACACTCATAATTTATAATAATTTATGTAAATGAAAATCATATTTGATTTTTCCATTTACAACGTAGCTCCTTTCATATGTTAACTGTTACAATACCTCTGATTATATCAGGGGTTTATTATTTTGTAATTATTAATTTAATATGTCCGTTTTTGACATAGGGTAAAGTGACAATGTAAAATGTGAATAAGATTATATAGGAGTAATTTATGGAACGCAGTATGACAGACGAGGAATGGCAGGAAGAAATGCTGATGATGCAATTAAGGAAACGTGGAATAATAGGTTATACAACACCGGAAGAAGCTCAAAAACATCTTCAGGAACGAATAGCGGAAGCAGAAAAAAGAAAATCAGAAAACTTTTTTCAAAAATTAATTGCAATTTTCAAAAAGCATTAAAGGAGAAAAGATGAAAGAAGAATATAAGAAATTATTAAAAATAGGACTGATTATTTTAGCATTCTGGTTTGTAGTGAATTTGTTGTTGTTAGGTCAGGATATCTCTACGGCTGGTTTTTCTTCAGACTATATATGGTTTCTGTTATGTCTTATTCCTTTTCCAATATATTTATTGATTATATTTTCGCCTGCGATAGTTATTTTGTATTTTCTGTTTAAGAAATTTGCTAACACTAAAATCAGGATTTTGCTTGTAGCTTTCCTTATACCACTATTAAATATGATTTATTATTTTTTAGAACATTTTCTGTTTCATGAAACTACCGGTGATTTTATATCTATGGCTATTGGATTCACGACTCTATTCGGTGTATTACCGATATCATTTATTATAACTGCATTTATCCCATCAAAATTATTACCCGTAAAAAAAGAAATATTGATTACAGAAGTTTTAATGGGAGTTACAGGACTAATAATGATGATATTCTCAATACACACAGTTGGATATATTGAAAGACAACTTGATAAAAAGGCACTTAATCAATATGAACCAACAATAAATAAAATAGAAAAATATAAAGCCGAAAATAATATTTATCCCAACAAAATTAATGTTACGGAAGATATTAAAAGATTACCGATTTATGAATACAAAACATATAATAATCGCAAGGATTATAAATTTACCGTATATTACGAAACAAATAAAATTTTTAATCGCTGTTCAAGTAAAGAACTTGAAGATTGTAGTATTAAGTCAAGCAGATGGTATTATTATAAGAAAGTTGGAAATTGGATAGAAAGAATTGAAGACTATGATTAAAATAATAAATCATTATGTAAAATTTCCAATAAAAAAACCGCATTACTGCGGTTAAAAATGCCCTAGGCCAGACTTGAACTGGCACATGAGGTGAGTCATATCGGATTTTAAGTCCGACGCGTCTACCGATTCCGCCACTAGGGCTAACTATTTAATTTTCATAACTTTATCTTATAATAAAAATTTTTTTTTGCAAATTATTAATTTTATAATCTTTGTTTAATGCCTTCTTTTATTTCAACGGCATCAGTTCCTAAGGCTTCCAAAACCTTATTTGCAACACAATCTTTTTCTTCAATTATGCCAAGCAAAATATGTTCTGAATCAATACGTTCTTTGCCTGCATTTTTTGCTTCAACCCAGGCATTATCTATAACTTTTTTGGCTCTCGGTGAAAGTGAAAAGTTTTTTGCTTCATAATTATTACCGTACCCGATTAATTGCTCAACAACTTTTCTTGCATCTTTAATATTAACGCCTAATTCAGACAACACATTTGCACCAATTCCGTTGTTTTCCAATATTATTCCCAAAAGTAACAACTCTGAACCGACAATATTATGTCCTAATCTTGTGGCTTCCTGTTTTGCAAATTTCAAAATTTGCATTGATGTTGTTTTTTGCTGGTCAATTTTTGCATTAACTTTTTGTTGCAGTAGTTTTATATTAATATTTTGTTCTTTTAAAACTTTATAAGCACTGCCTGAACGGCTTTTTAGTATCCCGCCTAAAATATGTTCGGGATAAACACAGGAAGAACCTGATTCTTTTGCAAGTTCTACCGCATAAAATATTATATTTCTTGCTTTTGGCGTATAAAGAAATTCCGTATCGTAATCTGCTTGTCTGTGTTCGGTTTTATTTAATTCAACGATAAGTTTTTCTTTATCAATTCCAAGTTCATCAAAGAAATGTCCGATTTCATCATCAATTATGGCGCTTAAAATTTGAGAAGTGCCTATTGCTTCAAGATTTACTTCCTGAGTAAAATCATTTGCACTAATAAAGATTTCTTTTGTATTTTCATCTTCCAAAATATAGTTCAAATTTTCCTGAGTTAAATTATCTTTATAAAAATTATTTTCGGAAAATTCAGGGTGTGTAAAACTCATTGTTTTCTTTTGAACAATTCTTTCTGTTGAACTTTTAATTCTTGCAATATCAACTTCAAAACTGTTAAAAAGTTTTAAAATATTAAGGTTTTTGGTTTCAATAATTGCCAAAAACAAGTGCTCCGGCATAATGGAATGATTTTTCATTTCTATTGATTTATCAAAAGCTATTTTTAAAACTTGTTTTAATTCTTCGCTAAAAGGTAAGATTTCCTGAATTTTAAGATTTTTTTCAAAATCAATTTTTTCTAATTCCAATCTTACAAAATCATAAGTCATTCCCGTTGCTTTAAGGAATTTTGAAGCAATACCTGATTTTTGTTTTAGTATGGCAGTAAAAACATGTTCAGGGAAAAGCTTTGCATGTTTTAAGTTTAATGCTTCCATTTGTGCATCAGTCATTACTTTTATTGCTTTTTCGGTAAATTTTTCAAACATGTTTTTTACTCCTTTTTGTTCAATTATATTAGCATAAAAACAATATTGTTTTTTTATTAAGAAAATGTTACAAGCGAAGCGGTTTTATTAGACGAACAAAGAAAAATAATGTATAATAAATTTATCCTAAGGGGACGTGGCAAGAGAAAGGGCATGAGAGAAAGGCATGCAGCTGTAAAATAAATTTTATTTTGCAACTGTTTTCACTTATAAACTTTTTCAAGAGGATATAAAAAGGAGCAGGATTGTTTAATTACAGATTTGAACTGATTACAGGTCCTATGAGTTGCGGTAAAACCGAAGAATTACTCAGACGTATCAGACGTGCGGTTATTGCAGGCAAAAAAATAAAAGTTTTCTCTCCTTTAATGGATACAAGGGTTTTGGCTGATTGCATCGAATCAAGAACAGGTTCTCGTTGCGAAGCAAGAAAAATCAAAAGAGCAATAGATATTTTAGATTATGTTAATGATGAAGATATTATTCGTGTTATAAGAACCCTCGTTGCGAACGGTAAAAAAGTAATCGGAGCAGGGTTAGAGTTAGATTTTAAAGAAGAGCCGTTTGGTTGCATGCCACAGTTAATGTGTTATGCAGATAAAATTGATAAGTTAAGTGCCATTTGCATGAAGTGCGGCAGTGAACATGGAGTTAGGACGCAGCGTCTTATCGACGGAATTCCCGCCGATATTAATTCGCCACTCATTATGATTGGCGGTGATGAAACTTACGAAGCACGTTGCATGGATTGTTATGAAATCAACAATGATTTTCATACAATTAAAGGCACCTTAGAGAGTTTAAAGAAACAAGAGTTCATTATGTCAAAGTAATGAACAACTTGCCATGATGCGTCCTTTCTCACACTTTTCCGGTGTGGGATTTTTTTATGGGAAGAAATTTTTAAAAATTCCTCTGCTTAAATGATGACTTTTTAAAAAAAAATCATTAAAATTCATGTTAGGTTAAGGTTATAAGGATTTTAGACTATGTACGATAAATCACAAGCAACTGGAATATTTACCGCAGCTCAATCAGGTTTGCAATCTTCTTTACAGTATTTATTTACAACAAATAAAGACGGAGTTGACAGAACGACTTTAAACAATGCAATTTATAACAATACAACAGGTACAAACACTTCGTTTTTCCAAATGATTAATAATCAATTTGCAACTTTGGATAAAAATAACGACGGAGTTTTAAGTGCTGATGAAGCAAATCAAATGGTTACAGATGTTTCATCAGGTTTAACCCGTGATCAGGTTTTACAAATGAGAGCATCAGGTGCTATTGATGAAGAATTGGCAAATAAAATCGTTGCAAATTTTTCTAAAATGGATACAAACGGCGACGGAAGAGTATCAGAAGCAGAAATTAATGCTTATTGTCTTGATGAGGATGTCAAAGGTAAACAGGATGAACAAACAAAATTAACAATTAAAAACATGTCATTGTATTATGATGTTGATACAGATGACGATGTAAAAGAGTCTTAAATATTCGCTGAAAACACACACTGCGAAAAACGGCTGCTTATTCCAGCCGTTTTTTATTTATAGAAAACGGTGCAAAAAATTGCACCCTACGACTAAGTATAATCTAAAACCAACCATTCAATCTCTCTCCTTTTCAACTAAATTTTCAACAATTGTTAAGATATTTGCAAAATTTGCATTTTTGT
>JAKSUS010000092.1 GCA_024408745.1 Candidatus Gastranaerophilales bacterium
AACTTCAAGCATAGCTTTTTCAACTAAAGGAAGTTCCTGAGAAAGTAAAGTTTCAACTTCATTTATAGATAAAACTTTTGGAAGATGTTTGCTTAATTTGGGTTGTTCAATTGCAACCGTAGGGTCATGAGTAATTAAATTCATGCCCGACATCCATTTAAACCAGCCTCTTAATGATGCGATTTTTCTTGTAACGGACGTAGGTGCGAGATTATTTTTCCTTAAATCTCTAATATATAAATTAATATCTGAACGCTTTATCTCATCAAAATTATTAATCTGATGAGCGTCCAGATAATCAATAAATTCCATTAAATCCCGCCGGTATGCTTCTTCGGTATTATTCGATAAGCCCCGTTCCAAACATAAATAGTCGATGTAATTTGATAAATTTTCTAAAAACATACCATAATAATAAACGTTGTGTTCAAAATGTCAACAACAATTCAGATGATTATTGTTCGTTTAAAGAATTCTTTTTTAGTTTGTGAGCAACTGCATCAACTAACATTTGGAAGTTTGGTGATTCTTTAATTTTTGGAGAAAATTCTTTTATCAATGCTTCTTCAATAATTTCGTTTAATTTTTCAGTTGAAGAAACTTTGTTTTTAGGTTCAGGACAAAGCATATCAATATATTTTGAATTAATACGATAGTCTTGAATGCCTGAATACAAGAACATTCTTAATTTTGAACTAACTGAGCTTGGTCGTTTTACGTATTTTAAATTTTTCTTGTCCATGTTTTTCACCGTATTTTTACCTTACTTTTGTATTAAATATCTGAATAAAATAATTTGCTACTTTATTAATAATATTTTACATTTATTTTTTAATCTTGTACAGTAATTTATATTTCGTTGATATGCCTGAATATTATTATTTCTGCATTTTATTAATAATACTTGTTGTTGATTTGCCTTCTACAAAACTGATAAATTCAAGCCTGCCACCGTTTTCCTTAACAACTTGTGTTTCAGGGAGTGTGTTTTCGTCATAATCACCGCCTTTTGTGTGAATATCCGGTTTTATTTGTGCGAGATAATTAACGGGAGTATCTTCATCAAATATAACCACATAATCAACACACCCTAAACTTGCTAAAACTTCGGCTCTGTCGTTTTCATTGTTAAGAGGGCGACTGTCACCTTTTAATGCCTTAACCGAGCGATCGGAATTTAAGCAAACGATTAAAATATCACCTAAAGAGGCTGATTTTTGTAAATATCTTACATGCCCGATATGTAGAATATCAAAGCATCCGTTAGTAGAAACAATTTTTTTATTATTTGCTTTTAATTGTTTAACTTCATAAACAAGTGAATTAATATCTAGAACGTTTCCCACGATTCATCTGCTCCTGCCTGGATTGCTGTCGGTGCCGGAGCTGTTTCAGCTTGCTTAGAATATTTTTTAACTTCATTTCTGATGTTTTTAGGATCGAAAGAAGAATCTTTATATTCAATTTTTACTAATGATTTTTGACCATCTATGAATTTTTGAAGAACTTCAACTTTCTTTTCATCTTCAAGATATTTTTTAATTTCAGCTTTTACTTCATCAAACGGAGTAATACTTGCTTTTTTTCTGTCTGTAACTTTAATAATGTGATAACCGAATTCTGATTTAACCAAGTCGCTAACGGTATCCGGTTTTAACTTGAATGCTGCATCAGAGAATGGCTTTACCATATCTTCTTTTGAGAAAAATCCTAAATCGCCGCCTTTTTGTGCACTACCCGGGTCTTCTGAATATTGTTTAGCCAATGCTGCAAAATCTGCTTTTTCTGCTTTTGCTTTTGCTAAAACTTCTTTTGCTTTTGCTTCATCTTTTAGTAAAATGTGGCTTGCTCTAACCATATCAGGGTGAGTGAATTTTGATGCTTTGTTATCGTTGTAGAATTTTTTAATATCTCCGTCTGAAACGATAACAGGTGAAAGAGCATTGATTAATCTGCCAACCTGAATTTCATTGGCAACCATTTCATTAAATTCATTTTCAGTTATATTGTTTTTTGCTAATGCTTCTTTAAAATTAGCATCACCGCCTACTTGTGCAATCATTTTATCTTTATATTCTTTTAAATCGTTTTCTGAAATTGTAATTCCTCTTTTGATTATTTCATTATCAATGATTTTTTTAACGATTAATTCGTTAACCGCTTTATCTTTTGCCATTAATTCAAGTAATTTATATTCATCTGATTTTTTATCAAATTGTGCCAAAAATGGTGAATTTAATTGTTTATCAATAGATTTTTGAAGTTCGGCTTGAGTAATAGGCATGTCATTTACCATAATTACTGCTTTATCACTTCCTGCTTTCTTGCAGCCTGAACACATCATTATCATTGCCATTAGGGCGACCATTAATACTCTCTTCATTATTTATCCTCCTTAAAAATATTACTTTGAAGTTCTTTTATATGATAAAATAAACATTCCAAATAATCCAATACATCTTCCGAGCTAAGTCCCATGTTGTTAAAATGGATTACTGATTTTGAATTTGAATTATTATTTTGATTTTGAACAAATTTTAACCTTGAAACCACTTCTCTGTCAAGATTGTTAGAAATCATAAACCATTCATTATAAGTATAATCAGTATGAATTTTAATATTCCCCATACTTTCACGAACACCGTTTACTCCTATTTCAGAAGCGATAAGTCTGAGCTTAATGATTTTAAATAAAGGTTCAACTGTATCGGGTATTTTGCCGAATCTGTCTTCCCACTCTGTTTTTAATATTTCTAATTCATGAATTGTACAGACATCTGCAAGTCGTTTATATTCAATCATTTTTTGTTGTTTGTTTCCTACATACTCATCAGGAATATAAGCCGTTATATTTATATCAACAACAGGAGTTTCTTTGTGTTGAACCTTTTCACCCTGTAATTCTTTCACCGCATCTTCAAGTAAATCGCAATAAACATCAAAACCGACACTTATCATATGTCCGTGTTGTTCCGAGCCTAAAATATTACCGACTCCTCTTATCTCTAAATCTCTCATTGCAATTTGATAACCTGAACCGAGAGTAGTAAAATCTTTTATTGCTTTTAGTCGATTTGAGGCTTCTTGTGTTATTACTTTATCTTTTTTATAGAAGCAGTATGCATAAGCTTGCCTGTCGCTTCTTCCTATTCTTCCTCTTAATTGATAAAGTTGAGCAAGCCCGAATTTATCGGCATCATAAATAAGCATTGTATTAGCGTTAGGAATATCAATGCCCGATTCAATAATAGTTGTGCAAATCAAAACATCAAAATTATGAATAGAAAATTGATAAATAATTTCTTCTAATTCTTTAGGGGGCATTTGTCCATGTGCAACTGCTATTCTTGCATTAGGCAATAATTCCTGAATATCATTAGCAAATTTGTATATTGATTGAACTCTGTTATATAAAATATAAACTTGTCCTTCTCTTTCTATTTCATAATTTATTGCACTTTTTACAAATGAATTATTGTATTCTCCTACAAAAGTTTTAATCGGCAAACGGTTAACAGGCGGAGTGTTAATTAAACTCATATCTCGTACACCTGAAACCGACATGTACAAGGTTCTCGGTATCGGAGTTGCACTTAGTGTTAATACATCAACCGTTGCTCTGTATTCTTTTAATTTTTCTTTATGAGCAACTCCAAATCTGTGCTCTTCATCAATTATAACAAGCCCTAATCTCTTAAACTCAATATCTTTTTGTAAAAGTCTGTGCGTACCGATTGCAATATCACAAGTGCCTTCTAAAACATCTTTAACGGCTGCTTTAATTTCTTTTGGTGTTCTAAAACGTGAAAAGAGTTCAATTTTTAATCCGTATGGAGCAAAACGTTCTTTTAAAGTTAAATAATGTTGTTGGGCAAGAATTGTTGTCGGTGCTAAAAATGCAACCTGTTTACCTGACATAACGGCTTTAAACGCAGCTCTTAAAGCAACTTCTGTTTTGCCAAAACCAACATCACCACAGATAAGTCTGTCCATTGGCTTTTTAGACTCCATATCGTTTTTGGTGTCAATAATTGCTTTCATTTGATCTGGTGTTTCGGTATAAAGAAAAGCGTCTTCCATTTCCATTTGCCAAGGAGTGTCGGGTAAAAACTCAAAACCTTCCGATTTTTTTCGTCTTGCATATAAATTAATAAGTTTAAATGCAATATCATCAACCGCTTTTTTGACTTTAGATTTTGTAGTATTCCAATCGGTTCCGCCCATTTTTGAAAGTTTAGGCTGAATTGTTGTTGAACCTCTGTATCTTGCAAGCATATTTATTTGTTCAGCAGGAATATATAATCTGTCAGAGTTTGCATATTCAATGGATAAATAATCTCTTAATTCTCCGTCAATTTCTTGCTGAGCTAATCCTAAATATCTTCCGATACCATGCAAAGAATGAACAACCAAATCATTTTCGGCTAAATCATTGATGGAATAAATAAATTCCATATCTTCACGTTTTGAAAGTTTTTTTGCAATAGTCGGTTTTTTGATTTTTCTGTTAAAAAGTTCAACATCAGTTATTAAAGTAAGGTTTAAATCTTCCGAAGAAAAACCTTCATAAATATCGGCTTTTATGACATTTACAACTTTTTCATCAAAGTTTTTTTCGTATTGAAAAGGTATTTCAAAATCTTTTAAAATATCAATAATTCTTGACGGATATTGAGTTGCAATAATTATTTTTTGAGAATTTTTTAAGTTATCGTTTATATAATCGCCAAGCTCAAAATTTGTTAAATCAAACCGAGGTAAAAGCGAAGCCGATAAAGAAATTGAGTTTGTATTTTCAAAATCAATAAAGCTGTTTAAGTTAAGTCGGGGAAAATTATTTAACTTATCCAAAAGTTTTTCAAATTCCAAATGGTTAAAATCAGGAAGTTTTAAAGCCATTCCCATATCAACATTCTTTTGGTATTCCTCTTTATAATTTTTATCAACAAGTTCACATTTTGATAAAACCTCATGGCTTTCATCAGTTATAATTAAAGTATCATTAGGGAAAAAGTCAAAAATG
>JAKSUS010000093.1 GCA_024408745.1 Candidatus Gastranaerophilales bacterium
ACGCATTTCAAGAGTATTAACATCATTTGTTTGTGTACCCTCGAATACATTTTCTTCTGTTGTTGTTACTTCTTGTGAGTTTTCGTTTTCTGCATTTACATTTGTAGCTTCATCTGCATACGCAGCAGAAAATGTTAACGCAAATAACATAAAAACGCTCAATAAAATCTTTTTCATTTTTTGCCCAGCTCCATTTGTCTATAACATTTTTTATAAATACTAATTTATATTCAAAATTGTAACAAAAAAAAATCTTGTAGTAAATAATATATATAAATGTTAAGAAATCACAATTTCATACTATCAATTATTTATTTTATATAATTTTATATTTATGTCAAATGAAATGGATTTTAGACATGGATATACAACAAACAAATTTAAATTTTGGTGCAAAAAGCATTTATCCTCTAAAAATAAGAAAATTTTTAAAAAGGGGGACAAGATTAGTAAAAGCTGATTTTGCCGAATTATCACCTTATTCAAAAAAAGATGCGGAAGTCGTTAGGAAATTGAAAGAATTATGGAAATACTCAACACATCAAAATAATTATATTCATGATATAGCTAATGCATTTAAAGATGATTCTTCTTTTTTCACCCCTGATTATAAATACTTTATGGTGCGATTAAACAATGGTAAAATGCCTTCAAGAATTGCTTCAGTGGCTCTCGTAAAAACAGAAGATAGTGTTTTAAAATTAAACATTTTACAGTCATCAACCTATGCAAATACAATAACACCTCTTCCAAAACTTAAAGGAGCAGGCGAATTAAATTTATTAGGATTAGTAAAATATGCAAAAACACATTTGTTGAAAAAGATAGAATTAAAATCTACAAATAATTCATTTTATGATAAATTAGTTTTCTCTAAAGTTCTAAAAGAAGGTTCAAATTTATCTGATTTACCAACTCATGTTTTAGAAAGCAGTAAATTTGATGAATTTATAAGCAAAATCGAACAAAAATATAAAATTATTTAACGTAAAAACCAAATCCAACAGGTCTGAACTGCTCTAATGAATTTTTTAATTCATAATTTTCTTTTGTCATTTGATTTAATTTTATACGCAAATTTTCATTTTCTGTTTTTACTTGTATAAGTTCAACAACAATTTCGTCTAACCCTTCAAGTTTATTATCTAATGTTGATTGCATTTTTTCGATAAGCTTATCCTGATTAGACATCATTTTTTCAATTAAGCCCTTAAATTCGTTAACAACCAACATTGTTGTATTGTCATGAACTGAAACAGGAGCATATTTTACAGGTTGTGCATCAATTTCATTGTATTTTGAAGTGTTGGCATGGAGTTCTTTCATTCTCTTTAAGAACTCAACATCTTCTCTCATGAAAAAAGTTTTTCCTGTTCGTTTATCTCTCTTAGGATACACTTTCAATTGTTTACATAAATCTTTTATTTCAGAATTGTCAGTATTTAAAATACGCCTAACATCCCCTGCAGATACAATTCCATGTCTTTCTTGTAAAGTTTCCAAAACCACTTCTCCCTAATTTATATGTTAGTAAAATTATATTTAAAAATTTATTTTAAGTCCAATTTGTTAATTTTTGTAACGTACATGTACTTTCAGAAAACTACTTCGCTTCTGATTTTCTTTGATTAATTGCATTAATATCAATCATTATATTTTTATTTACGGATACTTTTCTGTTAACACCTTTTGTTGTAACTGATACCCCATGTGCGATTGTTCCTATTGTTGCAGGAATAAATATTATTCCCAATATTGAAACCGCTTCAAGCACAATCCAAATTCCGCCAACTGTGAGTTCAAGAAAAGTAAAAGGAGTTGTTATAACACCTTTACCAAAATTAGCAAGTCCGGAAGATTTTATTTTAATATCACTAACAGAACCTTTTACGGGAATAGTTTCCCCTGAAGGTAAAACCATTTCGTTAAAAGAAATGGTTGCATTAGCGCTTATAAAACCGCCTCTGCTGTGACGAATTTTATCAATTTTTCCGTAAAAGATTGTCCCCGCAGGTATTTCTTGACCTAAAACGTATACGGGATTTTTTAATTTCAGCGCAACAGAATCACCAAGAGTTGATTTGTTAACATTAAATTTTTGGGTAAAGTTAACATATGTATTGTTTGAGTTGTTATTTGCCATAACAGGTGTTGTTTGGGCAAACATTAATAATAATATAAATAAAACTGATAATATCTTTTTCATGATAATCTCCTTATATAATAAATTATACTTAAAAATTAAAATTCATACAATTGATATAGAGCTAAAAATAAAATATGATGTATAATTTTATAAGTTAAGGTATATGCTTTATGAAAAAAATAACAGTTGATGAATTAGTTGATTATAAAATTTTACCGTTTGATTTATACAATGAAGCGGGTGAAGTTCTTGCGAGTGCAGGTGACAATGTTACTCCGGGTAAGCTTTTACAATTAAGATATATTAAAAAATTGTTTTGTGCCGATGATAATATTCCGGAAGAAGTTGAAGAAGAGATTATTACACCACCACAAGCAGTTCAAAAAGAACCAACGGAAAATTATATAGATACATTTGAAGAAGAAAATGATCCGTTTGAAAATTCAGTAAACCATAATTCCTCAATTGATGAAAAATCACAATTACATTTAAAATCAATTTATAAAAAAGCATATAAATCTATAAATACCAAAATTGACGGTGATAGTGTAAAACAAATTAAAAATATAAGAGATAGAATTTTAGATAACATTCTGCCTATTATTCACAAAACTTATAAAAAATCTCAGCTAAAAATTGTCGGGAGTTATGAAAAATACCATGGTTTAAATGTTGCACTTTTAACTGCAATGCTTGCTAAAAAAATGAATTATAATGACACACAATTATCAGATGTTACATTAGGTGCTCTGCTTCATGATATCGGCAAAACGCGTTTGCCGAAAGAGTTTCATAATTCTTATGCCGGTTCATCAAGTACCCAATCAACTAAAATGTATGAACTACATCCTGAATTAGGTTATAAAATTCTAAAAAATGAGATGAGATTATCTGAAGATATCAGTATTATTGCGCTTGAGCATCATGAAAAAAATGACGGTACGGGTTATCCGTTTGGGATTTCAAATGATTTGCTTCATCCTTATTCCCAAATAGTAGGTATTTGTAATTTATATGATAATATTATTTCGCTTAAATCACCAATTATTGTTGCTACTCCGCAAGAAGCAGTTAAAAAAATAATTGAACTCGGCACTAATTGGTTTTTACCTGAAATTTTATATTCCTTTGTTTACATGACAACTTATCATGATGATATTCCTATTGAAGAATTATGTAATACGGGTAATACAAATTGGGAGTAAAAATCATCGGTGGCGGACTCGCCGGTTCACAGGCAGCATTAATTTTGGCAAAAAACAATATAGAAGTTGAGCTGTATGAAATGCGACCTGATAAACAAACAGGCGCACACAGAACAGGAAATTTTGCCGAAATTGTTTGCTCTAACAGTTTAGGCTCTAAAGAATTGACGGTTGCAAGCGGTTTATTAAAAGAAGAATTAAGAATTTTGGGCTCAGATTTAATTAAAATTGCCGACAGTTGCAAAGTCGGAGCTTTGGCAGTTGAAAGAGAAGACTTTAGTGCAAACGTCAATGAACTCATAAATAATAATCCTTATATAAAACCAACAAGAGAAGAAATTAATGAAATTCCTAATGATAGTCCCTGTATTATTGCATCAGGTCCTTTGACTTCTCAAAGCATGTCTGAAAGCATAAAAGAATTTACGCAAGAAGAAAATTTGCATTTCGTCGATGCAATTGCACCTGTTATAGAAAAGGATTCAATTGATTTTGGCAAAGCTTTTTATGCAAACAGATATGATAAAGGTGATGCTGACTATATCAACTGCCCGATGAATAAAGAAGAATATGAAAAATTTTATAATTATTTAATTAATGCGGAAACTATTGAATTAAAAGAGTTTGAAAAAAACGCAAAATTTTTTGAAAGTTGTCTGCCCGTTGAAGTTATAGCCAAACGAGGTGAAGACACTTTACGTTTTGGACCTTTAAAACCTGTCGGACTTGTTGACAAAAGAACAAATGAAAAAAATTATGCTGTTGTTCAATTAAGACAAGATGATATGTGCGGTAATTTGTATAACCTTGTCGGTTTTCAAACAAATTTAAAATGGGGTTGTCAAAAAGAAATGATTTCTTTAATTCCCGGACTCGAAAACGCAAATATAACAAGATACGGAGTTATGCACAGAAATACTTATATATTTTCACCAAAAGTTTTAAAGCCGACACTTCAAACTAAAAAACGACCTGATTTATTTTTTGCGGGACAAATAACGGGAGTTGAAGGTTACTCTGAATCAATAGCAACGGGCTTGTTAGCAGGAATTAATATGGCAAAATACATTCAAGACAAAGAACTGTTAGAATTACCTGATATCACAATGCTTGGTGCTTTATGTAATTATATAACATTTGAAGAACATAAAAAATTAAACCCGATAAATTCAAATTGGGGCATTTTATCACCGATTGAAGTTGAGAAAAAATACAGAAAAGACAAAAAATATAAAGCGGAAATTTATGCAAAACGCTCATTAGAGTATTTGAAAAAATTAGCATATTGAAACTTTTATTTTCGCTGCTTTTCTTGCTCTTTTTTAGCTAATTCATTCATATATTCTTGTATTTTTTGATTAACTTCTTGTGATGTTCCTGTTAAAATATTACTGTTCTTTACTTCTTCCCATTGTTTATCATATAAAGTAGCCAAAAGAATTTGATTATAATGACTTAATTGTCCGTTATCACTTGTTCTGTATGTTGATAATTTTCTTGCAGATATATTGTTCCAACAATTATCTGATACACAGCTTGCTGTAAGTAATTCAACATAATTTAAATTCATTGTTAGAAGTCCTCTTTCCTTGATACGTTTAGCAACTGTTGCTATGTCCACTTCATCATGACTTGCAATAAATTTA
>JAKSUS010000094.1 GCA_024408745.1 Candidatus Gastranaerophilales bacterium
ATCTTGTATTCTTATCACCCAAAACTTTATTAATAGATGTTAAACTTGTTGAATAAGGGTTTTTATCGATAGAATACAGCGCCTGAATGGTGTTTTTATCACGCAAAGTTAAAGTAGTTCTGGCATTATGTACAGACGGATCATAAGTTGCATGCATAACATCGTCTTTATTATCGCTGTGTCCTACGATGCCCAAAGCGTGTCCGAGTTCATGCAATGCCACAGTATAAACATCATAATCTTTTAATGGTTTGTAAGAAGGTCCTAAAGTATACATTTCCATATTAATATGAGAAATATATTCATCTTTATACATGTAATGCGTTATACCTAAATTTTGATTTTCTGATTTTTGTGCCATCCCTTTAAAGGCAATATTAATATCGGCAATTTTCGGGTCGTTTACAATTAAATAAGAGAACAAACCGCTTGATGCACTTTGCCAGGTATTCAAAGCCGCTTTAACTGCGTTTACATAGACAACGCTAACTTTTTTTGAATTATCCAGATACACCTTTAAAGGCATTCTGTCTGAATCCCATGTGACTAAAGTGCCTTTTGTTGTTAATGCTTTTTTTATGTAATTATCATTTGAAAGACTTTGTGAATTGGCATTAGGATTTGCTGTTGAATTTGAAGTATTGGAAGCAGTTTTTTTATCTAAATAAGCAATAGACTGAAAAGAATATTCTGCTAATTTTGTATTGGGGGCAAGTAATGTTACATATTTATATTCTTTTTTCGCTTGAGCATAATTATTTAAATATGTAAGTGTTTGTGCATAATAATATCTGCATGTTGCATTATTCGGATCTGCTATAAGTGCTTTTACAAAATAGGTATTTGCAGTTTTGTAATCTTTTTTATTGAAAGCAGCCTTACCCATATCAAAATAATTAGCACCAAAAGAATTTTGTGCTAACAATAATCCTGCAATAAATAAACTAAAAATAATCTTTTTCATACTTTTAGCATACTCCATTACTTATAAATCGTCAATTTTTTGTTTTAGCTTATAACATATGAGCCTAAATTGTTCATATAATATTAATTATGAGAAGTATATAGTCTAAAATGTGTTTGAACTTGTACTATTTTATTAAAAAGTTAAATATATGTAACTTATATTTTCCATAAAACTACTTTTTTGCTATATTATATTTATGGGTAAGAGGTTTTCATGTCAAACGTTTACGAATTAACAAGTAAAAATATTGATAGAACAAAGTTAACACCAATGTTAAAGCAATATATGGATGTTAAAGATAAACATCAGGGTATTATTTTGTTTTATCGTCTTGGTGATTTTTATGAAACGTTTTTGGAAGATGCAATTACTACATCAAAAGCTCTTGAAATTACTTTAACGAGTCGTGATGCCGGGGAAAACGGTAAAATTGCAATGGCTGGAATCCCTGCAAAGGCTGTTCAAAATTATCTTCAAAAACTTTTAACTAAAGGTTATAAAGTTGCAATTTGTGAACAAATTGAAGACCCGGCACTTGCAAAAGGACTTGTTAAAAGAGAAGTTACAAGAACAATTAGTGCAGGTACAATAGTTGAACAGGAATACTTAGACGCAAATAAAAATAACTATATTGCATCACTTATAATTGATAAAAATACTTTTGCTGTTGCTTATTCTGATATTTCTACGGGTGAATTTAAAATTACACAATCTGATTTAAAGAATTTAGAAAAAGAAATTACAAGAATTGAACCTGTTGAAATTATTTGTAAATCTAAAAAACAAGAATTAAAAGCATTTCAAATTGTTCCCGAATTAGTTGGGGATGTTCCTAAAACAATAAGAGATAATTTCAATTGTACAATTGTTGATAACTCTGACTTTGATTTTAATAACGGCGCAAAAATAATAAAAGAAATTTTTAAAGTTGATAGCTTAGAAGGTTTTGGTTATCCCGATTACAAATTAGCGCTTTGTGCAGCAGGAGCTTTGCTTTTATATATTAAGAGTTCTCAAAAAGATAATATGTCAAAATTTGACACGATTAAACCATACAGCATTGAAAACTTTATGTCGCTTGATTATAACGCACAAAGAGGTTTGGAATTAACAACAACTATCAGAGATAATGCTTATAAAGGGTCTCTTTTATCGGCTATAAATAAAACATCAACTCCTATGGGTTCAAGATTGTTAAGAAGCTGGTTAAAGCAACCTTTACTTGATGTTAGTTTAATTGAGCGCAGACAGGACAGTGTTGAAGAACTTTTCAACAATCCTAAAATCAGAATGACTTTAAATTCTTTATTAAATAAAGTCTATGATATTGAGAGATTGGCAACAAAAATCACAAACAACTCAGTAAACGCAAGAGATTATTTATCTTTAAAAGATTCATTAAAAGTCATTCCTGAAATTAATGAAATTTTAAAAAATTCTAATTCTTATTATTTAAAGGCATTCCACAATGAAAGAACTTCTTTAATGGATTTTGCCGAAATTATAGACAAAACTATTGAAAACGACCCGCCGACAACAATTATGGAAGGTGGAATTATCAAAGAAGGTGTTAATCAGGAGCTTGATTATCAGAGAAATTTATTGAAAAACGGTGAACAATGGCTGAAGGAATTTGAAGCAAAAGAAAAACAAAAAACAGGAATTTCATCTTTAAAAGTTGGTTTTAGTAAGACTTTCGGATATTTTTTGGAAGTTACAAATACGAATAAAGATCTTGTTCCTGCTTATTTTGTAAGGAAGCAAACTTTAACCAATGCGGAAAGATATATTACCGAAGAATTAAAATCACATGAAGATGAAGTTTTGAATGCACAGAATAAATCAATGAGTATAGAATATAATTTATTCTGTGATTTTAGAAATTACTCGCAAGAATTCGTTGCAGAGTTGAGATTATTGGCTTATGAAATCTCTGCTCTTGATGTATTGTTATCTTTTGCAAATTGTGCGGCTGAATACAATTATGTAAGACCGATTGTTGATAATTCTGATGATTTAATTGTAAAAAACGGTCGACATCCTGTTATTGAACAAATTTTACCACTTGGAACTTATGTTCCGAATGATTTACAGTTGCAGGCAAGTCAAAAAGATAAAAATATCACTCAATTTATGATTTTAACAGGTCCTAATATGGCTGGCAAATCAACATATATGAGGCAAAACGCTATTATTTCAATATTAGCTCAAATGGGTTCATTCGTTCCTGCAAGTTATGCAAAAATCGGTGTAATTGATAAGATTTTTACAAGAATTGGTGCTTCTGATGATTTATCAACCGGACAATCAACCTTTATGGTTGAAATGCTTGAAACTGCAAATATCTTAAACTTTGCAACCGAAAAGAGTTTGATTTTACTTGACGAGATAGGCAGAGGTACAAGCACTTATGATGGTGTTGCAATAGCGTGGAGTGTTTGCGAATTTTTGGCAACAAAAATTAAAGCAAGAGCAATTTTTGCAACGCATTATCACGAATTAAACATTATGGCAGACAGTTTTGACCAAATAAAAAATTATAAAGTAACCGTTAATGAAGAAAACAACGAAATTGAATTTTTAAGAAAAGTTGTTGAAGGTTCAACTTCAAAGAGTTACGGTATACAGGTAGCAAAAATGGCAGGGCTTCCAAATACTGTTGTTTCAAGGGCTTTAACTCTTATTAATCGCATACAAAAAGATAATCAGGCGCAGATTAAAGTTCAAAATCAAAAAGAAGTTGAAGTGAAAACTGCACAATTATCTTTATTTGTTGATTAATTATTCTAATATTATTTTTCGGATTTTTTCCAGCAGTTTTTCGTTGGGTTAAAGGTGTAAATATCAAATGTCTTTCCGTTAGTCTTAATTTTTATGGTATTATTTATGTCTGTTCTGTATATTCTGCTTTTCTTTAGCAAATCTAACGCTTTTTCAGACGGGTGTCCGTAAGAATTTTCACCAACACTAAAAACCGAAACTTCAGGCGAAATGAGTTCGGCCATTTTTTCATCAACTGCATTTTTACTTCCATGGTGACCGACCTTAAAAACTTCAATTTCACCTGTCGGGTGCAGGTTTTCTTTTAATAATTTATAACTGTTCGTTTCGTTATCGCCCATTAATATCGCATCGAAATCTTTATATTTAATCAAAAGAATTATTGATGTGTCATTTTGGCTTTTCTTATTTGTATCAGGCGGAGTAAATGCGACAATGCTCAAATTTTCATCAGGTGAAATCTCTTGAAGTTTTGTTATTTTTACTTCCTCAATATTATTTTTTTTAATATAATTTTGAAGTTTTAAATATGTTTTATTCTTTGCACTTTCGCCATTCGTAATGATTTTATTCACTTTTATATTATTTAAAACATCAACACTTCCGCCGATATGGTCGGTATCAGGGTGAGTTAAAAGCATTATATCAATATCGGTTATACCGTTATATTTTAAATAAGGAACAACAACAGAAGCCCCTGATGTTCGTGTCTTGCCTTGAAGTCTGCCGGCATCAACAAGTATCTTTTTATTATTGGGAGTTTGTATAAAAATACTGTCGCCCTCACCGACATTTAAAAAAGTTAAAGTTAAATCTTCTCCACAAAATCCTTTAACCGAAAAGTTGAGAATAAGTGCGATAAATACTAATCCTGTTGCAATATTTATTTTGATATTTTTAAATTTATTTTTCAGCATATATATAAATAGAAATAACAATAAATAGTATAATGTAATTTCTATATAATTTAACTTGCCTACTTGGGCTATATTATTCGGAATTTCCGAAAATTTATCGGCAATGAAATATAAATATGTTAAAAACGGTTCGTTAATTTTATCTAAAACCAAACAAATATAAGTGCCGATTTTTGGAATAGCAGCCAAAATACTTGATATAAAACCGCAAAAACTAATAATAGCCATAAAAGGAACAACTAACATATTTGCTAAAATTGCATACAGTGAAACTGTTTGGAAATAATAAATCTGAATTGGAATAG
>JAKSUS010000095.1 GCA_024408745.1 Candidatus Gastranaerophilales bacterium
AAATTTCTTTATTTTTTTCTTCATTTTCACAGGATAAAAGTACACTTGCTTCTCTATGTGATAAACCTTTTCTTAATTTTGCTTTATTTATAATTTCATCAATTAATTCAATATTATTTTTATTTTTTTCTGCGTATTCCAAAGCAGATAAAATTTCTTCATGAGAAATAAATTCTTCTGCTTTGAGTGATTTTACATTATACATCTTTTGCCTCTTTTCTTAAATTCATAATAATACTTAAAAAAGTAAAATCAAATGCAAATTAAAGTTATTTTGCACTCAATATATTAAAAATTTGTATAAATTTTCAAATTGTGTTACAAATAAAGAAGAACAATATATTTTGGAGCAAATTTAATGACAACTGATAAAATAAGAGTTTACGATTTGGCAAAAGAGTTGGATTTATCCAATAAAGAAGTTATTGAGCTTTTGCAAAAAAATATCGGCGTTGTTGTTAAATCTCACTCAAGTTCAGTTTCGGTTGATGATGCGGAAAGTTTGAAGAAAAGTTTAAAACCCAAGGCTCCCGAAAAAAAGGAAGAAAAGAAAGAATCTATGGTTATTTCTTCAACACCGATTAAACCAAAAAAAGTTACGGAAAAAACTGCAGTAACTGAAAATAAAGACGATAATCAGCCAAAATATTATTCTTCTACACCTAAAAAATTTGAAAAAAAAGAATTTAATCCTGCAAACAGAGAAGCAAAAGATTTCAAATCCAATAAACCTTTTTATCAGGGTGACAGACCTGAAAGACTTCGTTTTCAGGGGGACAGACCTCCGTTTGGTGACAGACCGAGATACCAAGGTGACAAACCGAGATTTCAAGGTGAAAGAGGTGACAGACCTCCGTTTGGGGATAGACCAAGATATCAGGGTGACAGACCTGAGAGACCTCGTTTTCAGGGTGACAGACCTCCATTTGGTGACAGACCGAGATACCAAGGTGATAAACCAAGATTTCAGGGGGAAAGAGGTGACAGACCGCCATTTCAAGGTGAAAGAAAACCGTTTAACCCAAATCAGCAAGACGGTCAAAGAACAGGTATGCCACCCAAACAACCTATTAAGAGACAGTTTATTTCACAAGATATGGCTAATGCGCCGAGAAAACCGGGTGGAGTTCCTCAACGTTTGGATAAGAGAAAAGATTCAAAGCAATTCGGTCGTTCAAAAGAGGAACGTGAAGAACAAGAACGCTTAATGCATCAACAACAACATAAGGTTAAGAAAAAACCCCAAGTTGAACAAGTTGTTGAAAAAGTTACGGAAGTTATTATTGATAAACCTTTAACAGTTGCCGAATTTTCGGAAAAAACGAATGTTTCAGTCACAGAAATCGTTAAGAGCCTTATGATGCAAGGCGTTTTAGCTACGGTTAATCAAACTATTAACGTTGATACGGCAACTAAATTGGCTGAAAGTTTTGATATATTAGTTTTAGATGCATCTTACATTCAAAAAGAAGATGATAATTCGGATAAAGATATTGTTAATTTAAATTCTAAACATTTAAAACCGAGAGCACCGGTTGTTACTATTATGGGACACGTTGACCATGGGAAAACAACTTTGCTTGATGCAATCAGAGCTTCAAAACATAAAATCGTTTCAACCGAATTTGGTGGTATTACACAGTCAATCGGTGCTTATACAGCTTATGCGGGTGATAAAAAAATTGTATTTATTGATACTCCCGGTCACGAAGCATTTACCGCAATGAGAGCAAGAGGTGCTCAATCAACAGATATTGTAATTTTAGTAGTTGCTGCTGATGACGGTATCATGCCACAAACTATTGAAGCAATTAACCATGCTAAGGCGGCTAATGTTCCTATAATTATTGCGGTTAACAAAATTGATAAAGAGGGTGCAGATCCTGATCGAGTATTAACGCAATTAACAGAGCATGGGCTTATTCCTGAAGCATGGGGCGGTGATACAATTTGTTGTAAGGTTAGTGCTATCCAAAGCAAAGGATTAGATGAATTGCTTGAGTATGTTTTACTTGTTGCAGAAATGCAGGAATTAAAAGCAGATCCGACAGTTAGCGCAACAGGTGTTGTTATTGAAGCAAAATTAGACAAAGGTAAAGGTCCTGTTGCAACAGTTTTAGTTCAAAACGGTACTTTGAGAAAAGGTAATTGCATAGCAGTCGGCAGTGTCGGAGGCAAAATCAGAGCTTTATTAAGTGATGACGGTACTCAAATTGAAAAAGCAGGTCCTTCTACACCGGTTGAAATTTTAGGGTTATCAGAAGTTCCTCAAGCAGGTGACAGATTTGAAATTTTAAATAATGAAAAAGAAATGAAAGCTCTTATTTCAAAGCGTAAAGATGAAGAAAGAGAATCTAAACTTGATGCCATTGCTCCGTCACAAGTTAAAAAAGATTTAATTTTAGCACAACAAGAAGAAACGCATGAACTTAATATCATTATTAAAGCAAATACTCACGGTTCGGCGGAAGCTGTCAGTGCTTCAATTCAACAACTTCATTCAAAACAAATATTTACAAAAGTTGTGCATATTGCAATCGGGGATATAACAGAAGCCGATATTATGTTAGCTTCTGCAAGTAATGCAATAATTATAGGTTTTAGCGTTAAAGCAGATGCAAATATTATGAAATTAGCACAACAAGAAGGTATTGATGTCAGAAACTATGAAATCATTTATGATATTTTAGATGATATAGAAAAAACAATGTTAGGACTTCTTCAACCTGAATTACAAGAAATCGAAACAGGCAGAGCGGAAGTCAGACAAATATTTACAATCGGTAAAACAGGTAAAATTGCCGGCTGTTATGTCTTAGACGGTAAATTAATAAGAAATAAAACTGCTGTTGTTGAACGTGGCGGAAAAGAAATCTTCAAAGGCAATTTGGATATGCTAAAACGCTTCAAAGAGGACGCGAAAGAAGTCTTAGCAGGTTATGAATGCGGTGTATCTTTTGATAAGTTTAATGACCTTGAAGAAGGCGATTTAATAATATCTTATACAACAAAAGAGATAGAGAGAAAAACTTTAGAGTAATAAAAGGAAAAAGTAGTGAACAAGGTTGTAAACGATTTTAAAAATGTATTTTCGGTTATATTCTTTTTAATTGGCGCATATTTTCTGATAATGGGCGTAAACCATATAGGAATTGTAGCCTTGATAAGCCTTGTTATTATAGTATTTATTAATTCCGATTGGTTTTATGCCAATTTTGACATTAAACATTATAATACTTTTAGTGTTGTTATAGTATTTGCTTTGATTTTGTTAAATTCATTTTTCCTATACAACGAAATGAAACTTTCATTTTTATTTAACAGAGTTTCTTTGGAAGATAAAACTAATTATATCGCTTATGAAAACAACTTATATACAGCAATAAAACCCTGCAGTGATGTACATAATAATTTAATTGTATTAATGAATAATAAAAAAGAAATTTCTAAAGAAGATGTAAAATCTGCAAATATGACTTGTTACAGAACGATTGAACATATAGAAAGACAAGATGCAAATAATAATTTACCAAAAGAAATTAAAAATTTATGTAATGATGAAAGAACAAATTTTATGCAAATAGCAATAAATTTATCATCATTTGAATATTCTTCTAATAATCCTCAAACCCATGTAAAAACAAGAATTAATGATTATTATAAAAATGCAATAACTGATATGCAGAAAATAAGAAAAGTTATGCGCATTAATGAACCTGTTAATGATGAAATAATTAATTTAGTAAAATTTTAGGAGCAAAAATGAATAACAGACCCGACAGAGTTAGAAAAACAATGATGAAAGAAATAGGCGATATTCTTCTTAAAGATATCAGAGATTCTCGTATAAAAGGCATTGTATCTGTTACTGATTTGGAAATTGCGTCTGATTATTCATTTGCAAAGGTTTATGTAAGTGTTCTTTGCAAAGAAGAAGAAAAAGCAGCGGCATTAGAAGCATTAAAAGAAAAAGAACCCCATGTTCGCTACGAAATAGGTAAAAGAATAAGATTAAGATTAACTCCTAAAATTGAATTTCATTTAGATGACTCTTTAGAAAGAGGAAGCAGAATTTCTGCCTTGATTGATAAGATTTCCAAAGGCGAAATATAAATAATGCGTGGCATTTTAAATATTAATAAGCCTAAAAACTTTACTTCTTTTGATGTTATTGCCAAATTAAGAAAGATTTTAAATATAAAAAAAATAGGACATGCAGGAACATTAGTCCCTCTTGCAACCGGCGTTTTACCTGTTTTTGTAGGGAATGCAACAAGACTTATTCAATTTGTCCCAAAAACAAAATCATACAGAGCTTATGCAAGATTAGGTATTGAAACAAATACTTATGATGCGGAAGGTGAAATAATTTCTCAAAAAATTATTCAATATGATTTGGATAATATAAAAGAAATTTTGAACAGTTTTGTTGGTAAACAACTACAAACCCCTCCGATTTATAGTGCGATAAGTGTTAACGGTAAAAGATTGTATGAATATGCAAGAAAGAATCAGGAAGTTGAAATTCCTAAAAAAGAAATAGAAATTTTTGATATAAAAGTTGTTGATTTTGATACTTCAACGGAATTTCCTCTTTTAACTTTTGATATTAATTGCGCAAGCGGAGTTTATGTAAGATCTATTATCCATGATTTAGGCGAAAAACTGCTTTCAGGAGCCATGATGGAAAATTTAACAAGAACAATGAGCGCAAATTTATATTTAGAAAACAGTATCAATTTAGAGGATATTACAAAAGATAATGCCCAAAATTATTTTATTAATCCTAATGATATGATTGATTTACCTTTTGTTGAATTAGACGAAAAGAATTTTGAAAAAATCAAAATGGGACAATATATTTTTACCCAAAATAATTTTAAAGAAAATGAATACATAAAATTATTACGTGATAACATATTAATCGGGATAGGAATTTTTAAAGAAAAA
>JAKSUS010000096.1 GCA_024408745.1 Candidatus Gastranaerophilales bacterium
TTCGGATTATCTTCCCTTTCAAGCTAACGGAGTAATCGTTCTTTATCTTTTACTAAATTAGTTACAATTTCCGTTAAATTATCACCGTCACATAAATTATCCTCTAAGCAAACTGCTGCTTTTAATTCTTCTAAAGCCTTTGCATTATGATATTGATGATTGTGTGCGGCATGAGGATAAGGTATTAAAATTGATGGCAGACCGCACAAATTAAATTCGGATAGTGATAAAGAACCTGATCTTGCAATAACTAAATCCGCACATGATAAATATAATCCCATATTTTCCAAATATGCTTTTGGTAAATAATTTTTATTGTTTCTTAATTCAGGTGATATTTTATCCATATATTCTTCATAATTTTTTAAACCTGTTTGGTGAATAATTTGAAGGTTTAAATTCTCAATTAAGTCTAAAGCGCAAGATGAAATGGCTTCGTTAACAGATTTTGCACCTTGCGAACCGCCCATAACTAAAATAGTAAATTTATCAGGATTTAATCCTAATTCTTTTAAACTTTCTTTTTTGTCAATTGAATTAAAATCATTTCTTAAAGGGTTTCCGTAAACTACAATATTATTTGATTTTAAATATTTTTTTGCTTCATCAAAAGATGTGTTAATTGCTTTTGCTCCAGGTGCCATTTTTCTTGAAACAATTCCGGGAATTGCATCACTGTCATGTAAAACGTAGGGAATTTTCATAATTTTTGCAGCAATCAAAGCAGGTCCGCTAACATATCCTCCTGTTCCCATTACACAATCAGGTTTTATATTTTTGAAATAATGAAGAGTTTTTATAACTGCAAAACCTAATTCTATAAACCATTTTATAAGTGAAAGATTTTTTGTTTTGGGCATACCTGATACTAAAACAGGTAAAAATTCAAAATCTTCTTTTTCAACAATATCATTTTCAAGTTTTTTAGGATTACCTACGTAAAAAACTTTTTCAACATTATTTCTCGTTAAGAGTTCTCTGCCTATTGCGATTGCAGGATAAATATGTCCGCCTGTGCCCCCGCCTGCCAAAACAATTTTAAGTTTGTGGTTGTTCGCTGATTTGTCCACCTTCAGGCTTCCTTTCTTTTCTCTTGCCGTATCTTGAAATATTAAATAAAACTCCTACCATTAAAGAAGTTGCAATAAATGAAGTACCACCGTAACTTATGAAAGGCAGCGTTACACCGGTTACGGGAAAAACTCCCGAAGCAACACACATATTTGTAACGGCTTGAAAACCTATACAAAATACTATTCCAAAAGCCATTAATCTTCCAAACGGATCTTTGCATCTTGCTGCAACTTTAAAACCTAAAGTTATAAATAATATAAATAGCATAATTAAAACCGAAATTCCGATAAATCCTAATTCTTCTGCAATAACCGAGAAAATAAAATCGGTATATCCTACGGGAAGATAGTATAATTTTTGTTTTGATGCGCCCAAACCTGCCCCGAAAAATCCTCCGCTTGCTATTGCATACCAACTTTGAAGAATGTTATAGCCAGCGCCTTGAGGGTCTAATTCAGGATGTAACCAACCTATAATTCTTGTAGATTGATATGCACTTTTAAATATTAAAGCAGTTATTCCTACAACAGCACCACCTGCTCCCATTAAGAAAATTGCAGGGTTTAAGCCTGCGGCAAATGTCATACCTGCACAAGTGGAGAATAACATAATTAACATACTCATGTTAGGTTGTTTAAAAATAATAAATGCCATTATTAAAATAATAAATACATGCTTTTTAAATAAAGGAGTCCATAAAGTGTTTTTTATTTGGCTTAAAGCAGTTGCCATACGTAAAATACAGGCAAATTTACAAAATTCTGACGGTTGAATTTGCAAAGGTCCTATTACCAACCATCTTGAAGCACCATAATCTGTTTTACCTATTCCCGGAACCAAGGTTAAAGCTATTGCCACAATTACACCAGTTGCAAAAGGTACAACATACTTTTTCCACCTCGTATAAGGGAATTTTGAAGCCCAAAGCATAGTAATTATACCAATTATACAAAATACAATATGTCTTATCGGATAATAAAGCGGATTATTTGCAATAGCAATTCCGTCAGGTGAAGTTGCTGAAAAAATTGCAACAGTTCCAAAAACCATAAGCATAATTACTACTATCAACAAATTTTTGCTGACAGGAGGAAGTTTTTTTAATTTATGCTTTCTTTTAGGTATTATTCTATCTGATTTTTGATAAGACATGATTTCTGAATACATCTCCTCTTTCTTCAAAGTTTTTGAACATATCAAAACTTGCACACGCAGGTGAGAACAATACATCTCCCTGATTTAAATTTCCTGCAATATCAATTGCACTTTCTAACGTTGTTGTTTTAATTATGTTTTTATAACCTATTTCTTCTAAAGCTTTTGCAAATCTTTCCGTTGCTTCGCCTATTAAAACTACATTTGTTGCTTTTTGGTCAATTGTTTGAGCAAATTCGGTTAAATCTGTCATCTTATCACGGCCGCCTGCAATTAAAACAACTTTATCTTTAAATGCTTTTAATGCACAAATTGATGAATCGCAATTTGTACCTTTGGAATCATTATAATATTTTATTCCGTCAATTTCGGCAATATATTCAATTCTGTGTGCCGGTGCTTTAAATTCATCAATAGTTTTTTGAATTACGTCATTATTAATATCAAGAATTTTAGCAATAGAAACTGCACACATCATATTTTGATGATTGTGTTTGCCGAATATTTTTGCACTTGATAAGTCGCAAACTTTTTCCATATCTTTATTTTTATTTAAAAATAATTTATCTGCTTTTTCAAAAATACAAAAATCACTAAATTCATCATCAAATGCAACAATTTTAGATGGTGTTTTATTTTCTAACTCTTTTACATGTTCATCTTTAAAATTCAAAACTGCGTACTCTGGAGCATTTTCACCGATAAAGTGTGATTGTTTTACTCTTAAATATTCTTCTTTACTTCCATGCCATGTAACGTGGTCCGGAGTATAGTTAATAAATGCACCGATATGAGGTTTTAAATATTTACTGTGATAAATTTGATAAGAACTGATTTCCATTACAAAATAATCAACATCTTCATCAAGTAAATCTGTCGGAGGAACACCGATATTTCCGCAAAACGGAGCTTTAAACCCTGCATTACATAATATTTCACTTGTTAATTTTGTTGTTGTTGTTTTTCCGTTTGTTCCGGTTATTGTTATAAATTTTGATTTTTCGGATTTATTTAAGTATGCAAAATCAGGTTCACTTATAACTTCTTTGTTATAACATTTCGCCCTTTGGAAAATTTCAGCTTCGGGAGGAATACTCGGACTTGTAACAATAATATCCGCATTTTTAATTGCATTATCGCTATGAAAACCCATTTCCACTTTTATATTTAAGTTATTAAGTTCCTGTATTTTTTCCGTATCTTCTGGTTTTTGTTGTCTGCTTTCACTAATTACAACATTTGCTCCTTCTTTTGATGCGTATTTTGCAACTGAAATACCGCTGATTGATAAACCTAAAATCAATATGTTTTTATTTTTTAATTCCATAATTTACACCACAAATAATCTTATCATTAAGGCTAATAAACAAAATATTAAAGTTATGCCCCAAAATGTATAAACAATTTTTTGCTCTTTCCAACCGCAAAGTTCAAAATGATGATGAATAGGGGACATTTTGAAAACTCTTTTTCCTGTTGTTTTGAAACTCGTAACCTGAATAATAACGGATAAAGTTTCAATTATAAAAATAATGCCGATAAATAATAACCAAAATTCATTTTTACTTAAAATTGCAATCATACCTAATGCACCGCCTAAGGCAAGCGACCCTGTATCACCCATAAATATTTTCGCAGGGAATTTGTTAAAGTATAAAAAGCCTAAACAACTTCCTGCAATAGCGGCAGAAACAATCGCTAAACCTGTATAACCATTAATTTGGCATAAAGCAGCAAGTGTTGAGAATGCTAAAAACGAACAACCACCTGCTAAACCGTCTAATCCATCAGTTAAATTTACCGCATTAGATGAACCGATAATTACAAAAATTGTAAATAACGGATATAACCAACCGATATTTACTTTCCAAACATTAAAAAGATTAATATCCGTTGTGTGTATTACAAAAGCCATATACAAAGCTGGCAAAAGTGCAACAGCAATTTGTAAAATCAATTTACCCCTCGCACTCAAACCTTCATTCTGTTTCTTATGGATTTTTTTAATATCATCTTGATAACCTGTATAACAATATAAAATTATTGTTATCAAAGATAAAACTAAAATTGTTGAAAATGCAGACTCCATAAATAAAGATAAAATTGAAGCAACTACCGCAGTTCCAACAATCAATAATCCGCCCATTGTCGGGGTTCCTGCTTTTTGTGCGTGCATACTCGCAACATCTTCTCTTATATATTGCCTTAACATTTTCTTTTTCAAAAAATCTAAATACGGTACTCCTAAAATTAAAGTTAAGAGCATTGCTATTAAACCGGCTACAAAAATAAGTATCATTTTTCCCTAATTATCTCCAATATTTTTTCAAACTTCATTCCCCTTGAGGCTTTGAGGAATATAAGTGTATCTTTATCCGTTATTGAGGGCAAAAACTCTGCCCCAGCCTCTATTGTATCAAAACTTTTTTTCGGTAAATGCTGTAATTCTTCTGCTGTTATATTAGCAAGTTTTCAAATTGAAACAAAATAGTTTACATTTAATTCATTAATTAACTTCCCGACTTCTCTGTGGTATTCTTCCTCAAATTCACCGAGTTCAAACATATCACCAAAAACTATTACTATTTTTTTATTTTTGTATGTTTCGCAAATATGTTTTATTGAAGCCTTTGCTGATTCAGGATTTGCATTATAGCAGTCACTTATTACCAT
>JAKSUS010000097.1 GCA_024408745.1 Candidatus Gastranaerophilales bacterium
TTATGAAATTCGTGTTTTTCTTCTTCGGTTTTGCCTTCTAAAAGTATCATCGGTTCACCGCAACAAATGAGTTCGCCTTCGCCTTCAAAAAGAACTTCAACAATATTTCCGCAAATATTACATTTATAAATCTCATGTGTTTTTGTCATAATAATTCCCTCAAAAATAAACATAAAATATATTAAACATTAAGGAAACTAATTGCATTGGTAAATTTGGCTATAATTAATGTAAATAATTGTTAAAAGTTTATTTAAAAATGTTTAAAGGTTAAAAAACATGGGTATATATAAATTGTGGGTAACAATAAAATATAAAACAATTTTTCTTGTTAAAGAAGGGTTCTCGTATGCGAGTGGTAGGTTTTAAATATTTATTGTTACCCTACTTTTATGTTTAGAGATAGTTGTGAGAGTAGATGTTTTTATTTAACAAAACTTGTGCTGTTTTATAGATTGCGACTTGCTTTTCGCTATTCTTATCATAAGAAACATCTTCTAATTCAGCAAAGTTTTGCATCATTTCAAACAGATCCAAATATAATTTATCATATTCATTATCAACAGTATTGTTTATAACTGCTTGATGAACTCTTATTAATTCTTTGTCAAAACCGTCAACAATTGCACTATCTAAACCGCAACCCATCGCTAAAACCATAAAGACTAAATTAATAAGGGGTCTGTTTTCTTTAGGCGCACCGTTTGAAATATTGGATAGCCCTATTGTTGTTAAAACAGGAGGGTCAAAAGATTCTTTAAACATTCTTATTGAGTTTAATGTTTCAATTGCCTGTTCTTGTGCTACAGGAATCGGTAATACAAGCGGATCAAAGAATATTTTGCCGTTATCAATTTCATATTCCGCTGTTCTCTCTAAAATATTAAAAGCTATTTCCAATCTGCCGTCGGCTTCTTTAGGTATTCCCGTTGCATCACTTAAAGTTAATGCTATCAGGTTTGAATTAAATTCCTTAGCAAGAGGTAAAAGATTATTCATTCTTTGCTCATCACCGCTAATTGAATTAATAATACATTTATCGGGATTTTGAACAAATTTAAGTCCGGCTTTCATTTCGGACGGATTAGTCGTATCAAAAGAAATCGGTAAATCCGTTAATTTTCTGACGATTGATGCTAACCAAATCATCGTACCTTCTGATTTTCTTGCAGGTCCGATGTTTAAATCAATATAATCAACATTTGAAGCCAACATTCTATTTACATAATCAATAATATATTCTTCATTTCTGTTATCTATCGCTTCTTTTGTTCTTTTGGAAATTATATGTATATTTTCGCCAATTAACTTCATATTTACCTCAAATCTTATTAACACTTTATATTATATTATAAATAATTATAGATAATATAATAAATAAAAATAAAATGCTTTCCGATTTATTAAATCTCTGAAATTCTTTATTTTTTCTTTTTCTTATTCTTTAAGTCAAGTTCTCTTTTGGCATTATTCAAAGAAAGTTTAACAACAGGTTTTTTAGAATAATTATCAAAAAATACTAACCACAATTTTTGTTTGGGATTATCAACAGAAAAAGAAACTTTACCTGCAATTCTTGAATTAGGCGGGATTTTTTTGAACCATAATTCCGTATCACCAAAAGGTGAAGCATAATAAATTGCTCTGTTTTCGTTAGTTAAAGCCATATCAAATGTTGGATAAGTTTTTGATGTTTTATTCACAATACTCAACCCCAAAGTTATTGTATTCGGTTCACCAAAAGGATCTTTTTCAAGTTTTACACTTGTAACATGAACTAAAAGATTATCATTTTTTATTTCTTCTTCAATTAATGCTTTTTCATGGAAAACAGGTAAATTTAAGTTATCTAAAATTTTTACATTTATTTCATCACCGGGAGCAAGCAGAACATGATCACCTTTTCTTGACATTGCAATCCCTAAACCTGCAACGGCACCGATAGCAGCACCACCTGCTACTGTGTAACCGTTACTTGCAACAGCTGCTGCAAGCCCTAAGGTTTGCAAAGCAACTAATCCGCCGATAGCACCTCCTGCAACAGTATAACCTGCATGTTCACCTGCAATTATTGCAGCATTTTTAACAGGATTTCTTTTGGTTGTCATTTTTGCACTAACAGGAATTTCTCTTCCGTCAGGTGTTGCAATATAGTCAAAATTCAAAGTTATAGTTGCATCACGATTAAATCTCTTTGCATCGGTAATTTCAGTAATACTGCCATGAGCAATACTTCCTGCCGGAATAACAACGCCATTTGCACTTCTTATATCATTAGTTATTTCTGCAAAGAACTCATCGCCTTCTTCACTGCTTTCCGTGTTCAAAATATTTGAAACAACCATTGAAACTTTCGTTCCTTTTTGAACTTCTCCTTTAACATTAGATAAAATTTCCGGGTCTTCTTTTAATTCTTCATTAATTTCCGCAAAACCATGAAAAAGGTATCTCTCTTCTGCTTTTACGGATAATGTAAAAATAAAAGTTGATATTATAAGACAAAAATATATTAAAAATCTTTTTAGCATTTTACCCCAAGCTAACTTAATACAAATATGATACTACATTTCAAAATTATTTTCATCAGTTATTTTAATGAATGTCAATAATATTATCAATGATATTTATTTGCATAAAACCGTTAAATTTGTTTTAATGTTTATGTATATAAACTTAATATGAGGATAAGGAAATCATGTTTGATGTTGTAACTTTTGGCAGTGCTACCATAGATATTTTTGTGGAAAGTGATGAAGCACACGTCGTTAATATAAGAGGTGTTGAGGGCGAAATTGACTTATATTGCCTTAAATACGGTGAAAAAATCGAAATTGATCATTCTGCTTTTGAAGCGGGTGGTGGTGCAATAAATACCGCAGCCTGTCTTGCAAAATTAGGCTATAAGACTGCAGCAGCAATTAAAGTAGGTGAAGGTGTTGACCGTAAAGATGCTAAAAAAACTTTGAAAAAATATGATATTGACGGAAGTTTTGTTATGCATACAGATGAAGTCAGAACAGGTTTTTCTATTATTTTAACAAGTTTCGAAGGCGACAGAACCGTTCTCGCACACAGAGGTGCGAACATTACACTTAAAAAAGAAGATATTGATTTTGAAAGACTAAAACAAACAAAATGGATTTATTGTGCACCGTTAAATTCAATTCACGGTTGTATTTTAGAAGATATAACCGATTTTGCCGATGATAACGATATTAAAGTTTTCTGTAATTTAGGCGGAAGAGCATTAGAACGTTCGCTTGAAGAATTGAGCAAAATTTTGAAACACGTTAATATTGTTTCTTTGAACACTCAAGAAGCAACGAGAATTACAGGCATTGAGCAAAAATACTGTAAAAAGAAAAAACTCATTAATGATGATGTTAAAGAAATGATGAAAAAATTCAAAAAATATGTAAAAGATTTAGTAATCATAACAGACGGAGCCAAAGGTGCTTATGCTTATGATGGTGATAAATTTTACTATGCACCGATATTCCCGACAAAAAGAGTAAGTTCTTTAGGTGCCGGTGATGCATTTGCAAGTACCTTCTGCGGTGCGTATATGAAAAAAGAAGATATTAAAACTTGTCTTGAACTCGCTTCAATCAATTCAGGACACGTTGTTACCTGCTACAATGCACAAGACGGACTTCAAAATTATGATAAATTGTTAGAAATCAGAAAAGAAAATCCCGATTTTAAAGCAATAGAAGTAGATGATTAATTTATGGAAAAGTTATTTGTTACAGGTTTAATGAGCGGAACGTCTTTAGACGGAATTGATGCAGCTTTAGTTGAAATTGATGAAAATTTATCCTGCAAATTCATTGACGGGGTTAGTTTAGACTACTCCAAAAAAATGCAGGATAAGATTAAAAAACTTTTTGAAGATAAAATTTCAACTAAATTCCTGTGCGAAATGAATGTTTTAATCGGCGAATATTTTGCAAAATGTGCGTTGAAATTAGAAGAAAAAACAGGGAAAAAGCCTGATTTAATCGGTTCTCATGGTGTTACTTTATGGCATAACCCAACAAAAGAAACTTTTGAAAATATGCCGCTTAACAGCACAATGCAAATCGGCGAAGGAGCAGTTATTGCAGAAAGAACAGGAGTTACAACCGTTTGTGATTTTCGTCCCGACGATATGGCTTGTGGCGGTCAGGGTGCACCATTAGTTCCTTTTGCAGATAAAATATTTTTCAATAAAGATGATAAATCAAGAGTAATCTTAAATTTAGGCGGAATTGCAAATGTTACGGTTTTATCAAAAAATTGTGAAATTTTTGCGTTTGACACAGGCCCTGCAAATATGCTTATTGATAATGCAATGAGAAAATTTTATAATAAACCTTTTGACAAAAACGGCGAAATTGCAAAATCAGGAACCGTTAATCAAGACTTATTAAATAAATTAATGAGTAATGAATATTTCAATTTAACACCGCCAAAATCAACAGGCAGAGAGATGTTTGGCGAAAAGTATTTAGAAAATATTTTATCAGATATTAATGAAAAAAACGAAAACATAATTGCAACTTTGACAATGTTTACGGTAAAAACGATTAAAGATGCTTTTGATAAATTCATTTTCCAAAAAACTAACGTTGATGAAATAGTTTTAGGCGGTGGCGGTGCTTATAATCCTGAAATAATAAGACTTTTAGAAAATGAATTTTTGCCTGAAACTTTAATCAGAACGCATGAGGATTTTGGAATTTCAAACAAATTTAAAGAGGCAATAGCTTTTGCACTCCTTGCATATTGCACTTATAAAGGTATTCCAAACAACGTAAAATCAGCAACCGGAGCAACAAAAGATACAGTATTAGGGAAAATAATAGTTAAATAAGTTTATTTTACTTGACGTAGTGGTTGGTTTTTGGTAGATTTTAATT
>JAKSUS010000098.1 GCA_024408745.1 Candidatus Gastranaerophilales bacterium
TTTTTCAAAAATTCTAAAAATTCATCTTCGTACATAAATCTAATCTCCTTGTAGATTAAAATTTTTATTAAATGTTTCATCAATAATTTTTGAAACATCAATTTGCTTTAATTTGGAAGTGCAAATGTTTTGGTCGGCGACTTTTGAGCAGTCATGTATTTCATTAAAAAGATTTTTTAATGCACCGTCATAACAGTCACATAACTTTCGGTATTTGTCCTGCATCCCTACACATTCCGTTTCTTTTGATTCAATTTTCGTTTTGAAATCGGAAAGCAGTTTAATCACCAAATCCAAACGCAAAGTTTTTGTTCGGTTTTTTCTGATATGTTTGCGAATGATTTTTTTAATTGAAAAAGTAACCTGACCTTTTGGAATTTTCGCAAGGAAGTCCAGAGCATACCCGTTTTCGATTACGATTCGGCAGTGGATGTGTGCGGTTTCTTTTATAGACGAAAATTTATATGGGACTGCTGCAATTTTCCCTCTACTTTCCGCAATCAAAATTTCGTTCACAAATTTATTAAAGGTGCGGGATGGTAACATATTCTTCCAAGCAATGATATTCGCATCATCTTTTGATAAAACTAAATGAATGGTTTTTCGTTTAATCATTTTTCTCTCCTCTTTCTTTTTATAATTTATTAATTAAAAAATTTATTGAACGGCGGTAACATATTAAAGTTAATTTGTTTTTATCAGGATGGTTACTTAACTGTTCTTTCCGATTTTCTATAAATGAAAGAACACTTTCAAATTCTTTTTTCAATTTCGCATCGGAAATCAGTTTGTACTCGGGTACAGTTAAATTTTGTTTAATGCATTTTTTGATTTCTCGCTTGATGCCTGACGAAAAATTTCCTTTGCTGAAATTCAGTTTCGCTCGGCAGGCATCGGCAAGTTGGTCGGGCAGTGTAACTTTTGCGTGGGCAGGTTGGACTTCGGTATCAATTTCAAAGTTCATCGGAATTACCGCTACCTTTCCGTTTACCGCTGCTTTTAATATTTCGACAACGACCGAACTGAATTTTTGATTACCTAAAGATTTTTTGAAACAGATTATTTCTGCATCATTTTTTGTCAGTACAATGTGACATTTCATATTTTTTGACCTCACTTTCTGAAAAGTAATAGACAATGTTGTTTTTTAATTTCAAGAAAACTTCGTGATTTTTTCTTTGAATTAAAAAATTTTCATCACTTTTCAAATTAAATATGGTGAAAATGTATTTTCATTTTCAAGAAAAGATTAACGGCCTGTGCTAAAAAACACAGACCGTCTCTTTTATTGGGTTGAATTATAATATTACTGTCACTTACAAATTATATATGTTTGTCATTTCGAAATGACTCATATAGATTAATTTTAGATTAAGGGGAGATTAATTTAAGGCAAAACTATCGTTTTGAAATGACACCGCACTCTCGTTTTGATATACTCATTTCGGGATGACTTTCGTTTCGAAAGACCAAACTTTCTTTTTGAAAAACAAGGACTCGACACCCTCTTGTTAACTTCAATATTACAATCATTTTTCTGTCATATTAAAAAGAAAAAATAACACTCAAAACATCATATGAAAAAGATATTCATATCAAAGTTTGAGTGTTACTTTTTTGCATATTAAAATGATAGGCATTTCAAAATGAAAACGAACGCAAAAAAGCTACCGAAATTTTATCATTTCGAAAAGAGCATCATTTTTAAAGATTTATTTTTGAAAAACTTATAAAAACGAAAATTAATGAAAATAACTGAAATTTTGTGATTTCGTGTAAATCCGATGGGAAAACAGTCCACATAATGACGTTTGCATGGTGTAAATATATAATAAACCAAAAATTACCCTTTAAGGGGGCGGACGGTTTTGCGGAATGCTGATGACCGGATTTTCCTTTCATTCCACAATTTTCGGTTCACAGTTTATCCCATCAACCTATTCCACAATCTATGCCACATTTTATTCCACCAAAACAGAAATGTGGAATAAGGTTATTCCACAAATAATTCCACATTTTTTGTTCCACAATTTATGCCACAAACGGTTCATAGTTTATATCATCTTAATTTCTTGCAAAAAGGTTCATACGTTATATCATTGACACCGTTTTAATTTGGTTCACCGTTTATATCATTAGAGTCAAAAATTTTGGTTCACAAGTTATCACATTGAAAATTAATTATTAAGTCGTCAATGTTGTCTAAAACAAGTTCATTGTTTATCACATAATGTAATCACTTTAATGCTCATACTTTTTCTTAATTCATAAGAATATGTAAATGCTTATTCATTGTATAAATGAAGGAAATGTGATATTATAAATTAAAAAATGAACAAGACAGAAAATAAAAAACAGAGAGGAGCTTTCAAAATGAAAAACTTACAATTTTGGTGTAGTCATGAAACTTATGATAATATTATTATAACTACATATTGCCTGGTAGAGAAAAATAAATGGTTATTCTTAGCAAGCGATATATTTAATCTAATTGATAAACTCAACAATAATATTGAAGAGAATGCAATGAATTTCATTTTGAAATCCATACCTAAAACTAAAATATATGTTTTTCAAAATGATTCATGGAAAACTATTGATGTTTTTCCAAAAGAAGATATTTTAGAAGTATTAAATTCAAGCAATACAAAAGAAGTAACGCAATTTGTAAAATGGATAAATGAATTATGTAACAATGTTCCAAAGGAATGTTTATTACCCAAGGAAAGCAAAGAGTATGAATTTTTAAATTTAGCAACAAATAGATTTATGGATTTATATGAATTAATCAACAACATTTCTTTTATGGATATGCCGCCTCAATCAAGATTACATATTATTAGGGATTTTTTCAGCGTATATGCAGAAATGTTATCATATCCTCCCATAAAGAATCATATTGAATTTATCAAAAAAACTAGACCTTCGATGGAATCTGTAATGAGTAGTGAACTTGTTAAATTTATTAGAAACATACTTGTTCATTTTCCTTTCTTTAGCACTTGGGATGAAATATATGTTTCAAAACAACTTATCAATTGGAAAAAAGATGGTCAATCAATTGATAAATTTCTAAATAAATATCAAGGTCATAAGAAAGTTGAATACAGAATCAAAGAAAAGACATCTGGGGAATGGATATATCCAACAGTTAGATTCCCTTTAGCATATAAAGATGATAAAATATTTTTAAAAGATATTATCGATGAAAAAAATGGCATCTTACTTTGTGCTGTTCTTATGTTTAATGTCGTTTCCTCTCAAATAATATGCGTTGACTAATAGAAGGCTCATAAAACAGCAAATTAAAAATGAATTTGATTCTTTCTTACTATCAAAAAATGGTGCACACCAAGCATAATGCTTATCATCATAGTACTTAGTATTAATATAGTATGCAAGATAAGATTGTATTGAATACAAAACAACAGGTTCTTTCATATATTTTCATCCTTCCTTACTCTTTAATTTCTGTCCAGCTATCGTAAAGATTTTCAATATCTTTTTTCATATTGAGAATATCAAGTTTTCCGCTTGGTGCAACCGGCAAAGCATCATCGTAGAATTTGTAAAGGTACGGCTGGTAGCTGGCGGGAAGCTTCTCGGCGCAATGCTCTGCGACTTTGCCGATAACTTTTGCTTTGTCGGCCGCTGCATCCAATACGACATGGCATACATGAACTGTTTTCCCGTCAATAACCGAAGCCACCGCTTTGCACTGTCTGACCTGCGGAATATCAAGAATGGCTCTTTCGATATCAAACAGATAAACTGTTTCGTTTTGTTCGTTTGTGTAGGAATCATTGATTCTGCCGCTCACATACACACAGCCTTCTTCCGTAATATAACCCATATCTCCGGTGCAAGCCCAAACATTTCCATTTTCGTCTGTATGAAAATATTTGTTCGTTTCATCCGGTTTTCTATAATAACCAGACATCCGGCAGGGCGACAGAACACGGATTTCGCCTCGCTCGCCGTATTTCAGTTCTGCTCCCGTTTCCAAATCAAACGCCGAAACCGTGACGTGCGGTGTGGGGATTCCGGCAGAACCAAGAACATTGCTTTGTTCAATGGTATTCGTTATCGTACCACCGCACTCACACATTCCGTAACCCTTTTGCAATAATGTACTGCATTTGTTGCTTTCAAGCCAAAGATTATATTTGCGTTCCGCTTCTATTGTAACGTACTCTCCTCCTATGCAGAGGTAGCGAAATGCTTGATATGCCGAATCGTTTGGCCGTTCGTGCATTAAATGATCCATAAGTCCAGCCGCAGTAATCAAATAATTCGGATGATATTTTGATATGTGATCCCCCAAAATTGAAAAATCATAAAGAGGTTCAATAAGTACCGTTACACCGTATTTTAAAGGCACAAGCATTGTTACAACAATTCCGGTTGAAAACCAAATCGGAATTTGTGCAAAATATCTCTCTTGGCGTTTAAAGCCATAAATACAAGGTTGGTATTCTGTTATGGTCGCATTGATTCCGGTGTTTGTCAACTGAATACCCTTCGAGGCACCCGTCGTTCCGGAGGAATAGACCATAATCGCAGGACTGTTCGTTTCGTAAGGCGGAATAGTAATTGTTGCAGCTTTGCCGTTTTTGATAAAGTCGTTCCAAGCAACTGTGTTCGGAATATGTTTCACCTTTTTCGCAATTTTTACAAACGAACCAAGACTGTTTACTGCCGGACACGCCACCACGATTTTTATGCTCGTATTCGGGATAACGGTTTCTAAAAGTTTATACAATTCATTGATAACGACAAGCACACTCGCTCCCGTATCATTGATACGGTCGGTCAACTGTTCGGCAGTAAAAGTGGGGTTGAGCATATTGGCATTTGCACCGATTTTGTTCAGTGCCAAAACGGTATAAA
>JAKSUS010000099.1 GCA_024408745.1 Candidatus Gastranaerophilales bacterium
CCATGCCATGCAAAACTACAAAGTGCATTTTTCTTACCAATTTTGTATTATTTTCTGCCGGTAAAAAAGTGCCGGCCAAAATATTTTACAAATTTCTAATACGGATGTTTTTTAAAAATCATTTTAGATAAACCTGCCTTATAATAAAGGTCTATCTCATAATATTCGTTATAAACATCAAAAGCACGTATTTTTCTTTCATAATATTGTGTTTGGAAAGTATATCTGTCTCTGATTTGCCACCATTTTTTAGGAGGTTTACGATATTCAAGTTCCGGAACAACTACTCTGTGAGCAAAAATTGGAACAACATATTTGATTTTACCGCCTTGTTTAAATAAAACACATTTTTGATCGTTATATTCGCGTGGTGTCATTAAATAAAACCCTGGTTCGATTTTTTTATCAAGAAAATATAATGTTTGAGTAAGCCTGATTAAAGGATACGGTGAAAAATGAATTTTTTGCGTATCATAATATTCATCAGGATCTTCATCATGAATAAACTCAACATTAACAGGTTTTAAATCATTAAATGCTTTCGTATAATCAAAACCTTCTTGAGCTTGAGATTCATTCATTTCTTTTAAATAAAGCTGTTTTTGTTGTTCCTCTTTTGAAGGTTTTTTTGCATTTGCAATATTACAATCAAAAGCAGAAACAACAAAACAAAGTAATAATATAGTAATAAATATATTTAATTTTTTCATAATATATTATTTAATTTTTATTTTGACAAAGTCAAGATTTATTCTGATAAAGTAATTAAAGCTCTAAGTGAACGGGCAGTATTACGAATTTCTTCTTCGCAATTTGTACTTTCAATTGTTTCACCTAAAACTTCCATTAAAGTAGCTTTATCTTCAAGTTCCAATAAATGATTAACTGTCGAAAGTGCAACTCTTGTACTTAAATCATTTATTCCTTTACCTTTATCAGCAACTAAAATTCTTAAAGATTTTCCTGAATTTTTTCTGATAAGTGCTTGAGCTGTTGCTTCTCTAATTTCTTCTTTCTCAGAATTTGTACCGACATCTTTTAAAACATCAATTGATGCTTCATCTTCATGTCTGCCGAGTGCTTCAATAATTTTTAATGCGTTTGACATAAACTATTCTCCAAAATCCAAAAGTTATGCTAATTCTTTAACTAATTCTTCTCTTAAATCAGATACCGGCATTTTAACATATTTTCTGACATCTCTGTCTAATGTTAATAAAGACATCTCTTTTTTAAGACTTGCAACCATATCTTCAACAGTAATACTGTTTAATTTTTGGATACCTGCGTTAATTTTACCTGCGAAAGAAATTACAGGTGCAAAAAATTCTTTTGATTGATTTTTAAAATTATTATATTTTTCATTAAATCCTGCAAAAATTTCTGCTGTTTTTTGAGCAAATGCATTCGGTTGAGCATTTTGAATAGAACTGTTTTGGAAAACATCTTGTTTTAAACCGCCCGCAATCGTATTGTTGTTTTGAACCGCAAACGGATTTTGATTTTGTTGCTCAACATTGGCAATACTTCTTGTTTTGAATACATTAAAATTAATACTTGAAATTCTCATTTTCACTCCTATCTTAACCTTGAGTATAATTCATCCTAAATAAAAATATCATAGCAGTAAAAATTTGAGGTCATCTTTTTGGAGGATATTTTGAAAGTTTAATTTTTAACGTTATTGTCAGTTATATCAAAGAATTAATTACATAAAAGGCAATTTTTTAAAACAAAAAGTTTTTATTATTATAAGGATAAATAATTTAAGGAAAGCATGGGGTGAAAGCATGGTAGAAGCAGTAAGTTTAAACCAAAAACAAATCGCAGAACAACAGGGTGGTACTCCTGTTCAGGTGCAAGGGAATAATGGAAATATTTTTGATGCTTTGGGAAATTTTGCAGGAAATGTATCAGCAGGTTGTGACGGTTTTGCTGATAAAGTTGCAAAAATTGATTTACAAAATACTCTTATCAACAATTTCAAAATGAGAAATACTTTCCCCCCTCTATTTTGCTGGGGTGGTTATCCGGTTTGCATGGGTGGAACAATGGTTCCTATGTATAGTCAACCCATAATGCAAACACCTGTTTTTACAACTTCATATATTCCAACAACACAACCGACAACTCAAGTAGTTGTTCAGCCTCAAATGAATCCGTTTTATGCGCCAATGCCATTTCATAATCCTCTAAATGATGCATTTAATTTAACAAGATTAGATTTTTTACCACAACTGCAACAAGAGCAAAAAAGTCTTTATCTTTTACCAATGTATCAGGATCCACCATATAGTTTTCAACAACAATCTAATAACGGATATAGTCAACCACAATACGTTCAACCCGGTATTCCGGCAGGACAACAAGGAGCACAACAAGGAATTCAACAAACCGTTCCCGCAAGTCAACCTCAAGGAACTCAAACAACTCAACAAATACCTGCTCCGACAACACAACCTGCTTCAACAGGAGTGATGACTTTCGGGCAAGCAAATAATAACCCTCAACAAGTTAATGTTGATGCTATTTTACATCCTGAAAAATACGTTCAGCAACAACAAAATAACGCAAGACCACAAGAAGAAGTTGTAACAGAATATCGTGCAATGGAAGAAGATGAACCGCTTCCTGACTGGTACAATAATCTTATAAATAAACCTGAAAGCGAATTAACCGAAGAAGAAAAAGAATTAAAACCAATGTTTCAAAAAATGTTTACAACATACAGTCCGCACGCTAAAGACAGATACGGAAATTATTCTCCTGCTTTAAGCAAAACAGCACAAAAAGCATTAAATTTATATTACACTTTATGCCGTACAAACAGTTGGGAAAGTGTAGAAAGATTTATTAAAGAATGTCCTGCTGAAGAACTTGCAGCAATTGATTATCATTGGATGAATATGCGTGATGTAAACGGTAATCCTATTCCTAATTTAAAACCTTTAAGAGAAATGATTAAAAATTCAACTTATTGGTATGTTTCTTTAAATGGAGCGCTAAATGAAAATAATGATGATTGTAACAGAATATTAGATTTATTAGATAAAAAGACAGAACAAATTAACCCGAGAAGCATGGCTTATGCCTTTTATCAAGCATTAGAAAATTCACATGTTAACGGACTTTCAATGAGAAAAGATACCGTTGAAAGATTGTTAAAAGAATTAAAAGGTAAAAAAGAATATTCACTTGCCGTACAAGATGAATTTAAATATGCAATATCAAAATGGGCAAGTACTGATAATCAAGGTGATTCTTTAATGAGTATTCTTGTTGACGGTAAATATAATGTTACTAATGATGCTCAACTCAAACGAATTAAAGAATTGGCAGAAGAAGTTCTTAATGTTCAATAATTAGTTTTGTAACAGTAAAAAGCCTCTCTTTTTAGAGAGGCTTTTTACATTTGTTTTAAAAATTATATTCCCAAAACTTTAAACAATTCTTTCTTTTGTTCGTCAGTTAAAGTAACTAAAGGACTTCTTACAGTATCGGAAATTATTCCTAATTTATCTAAAGCAGCCTTAATAGGTGTCGGGTTTGGTGCCATAAATACTTTTATAAATGTCGGATATAATTTTAAGTGTAAAGCAGTTGCTTCATGAACTTTTCCTAATTTATAAAGTCTTATCATTTGTTTAATTTCTTTACCGATAATGTGAGAAGCTACACTAACAACACCTTTTGCACCTAATGACATCATAGGAAGTGTCAAAGAGTCATCACCTGAAAATACGGTAAAATCGCTCGGAGTATTTATAACAATTTCCGAAACCTGATCTAAATCAGAGTTACTTTGTTTTACGGCAAAAACATTTTTGTTGTTTTCCGCAATAGTTGCAATTGTTTCAGGAAGCATATTTACCCCTGTTCTTCCCGGAATATTGTATAACATAATCGGTAAATCAACACTTTTGGCGATTTGCGTAAAGTGAGAAATCATGCCTGCCTGAGAAGGTTTGTTATAATAAGGAACAACCTGTAAAATTGCATCTGCTCCGCCTGCTTTTTCAATTCTTTTTGATTGCTCAATTGCTGTTTGTGTGCAATTTGAACCTGCACTTATAATAACTTTTGCTTTCTTTTGAGCAACATTTTTAACGACTCTTAAAAGTTCTAATTCTTCTTCGTGTGTTAAAGTTGGTGATTCACCTGTTGTTGCAGCAACTAAAATTGCATCAGAACCGTTATTTATTAAATGTTGATCTAATTTTTCCAAGCCTTCAAAATCAATGGTTAAATCTTTTTTAAAGGGGGTAACCATTGCGGTTATAACTTCACCTACATCATATCTTTGTGCCATTTTATTACCTCCTTAACTGTTTCTTACCAATTTCATTTCAACAAGTTTTTCAGCAATTCTTACGGTATTTAATGCTGCACCGATTCTTAAATTATCAGCAACAACAAACATAGAAATTGCATTATCGAAAGCCAAGTCTTTTCTGATTCTTCCGACATAAACAGGGTCTTTGCCTGCTGCAAAAGTCGGTGTCGGATAAACTTTATTATCAATATCGTCCATAACAATTACACCGTAAGCATTTTCTAAAAGTTCTCTTGTTTTTTCAACACTCATCGGTTTTTCAAATTCAACCGTAACAGCTTCGGAGTGTCCGATAAATACAGGAACTCTAACAGCAGTACAAGTGATTGGTGTATTTTCTTCTAAGTGAAGAATTTTCTTTGTTTCATTAACAACTTTCATTTCTTCTTTTGTATATCCGTTATCGCAGAAAACATCGATTTGAGGGATTAAATTGAAAGCAATAGGTTTTACAAATGCTTTTGTTTCAAAATCTTCTCCTTTAATAACAGCTTCTGTGTGTGCTTTTAATTCATCCATGGCGGCTTTT